>CAYRVY010000215.1:0-4451 GCA_964427695.1 uncultured Flavobacteriaceae bacterium | reverse complement strand
CTCATTCTTGTATTTTCGATTCACTTATGACTTCTGTTATAGGAGATATGGTAAAGATTATTGGATGGTATGATAATGAAACAGGGTATTCTAACAGAATTATCGGTTTAATTGACAAAATATCAACTGCATAAATTATCGACAAAATACAAATAAATTAAAAAAAAGTGCATTTTGTCGAATAAATAGTTATATTTGTCGATATAATTAATCTAAAATGCCTCGAATCAAATATTACATATTTGTTTTTTTAGTCTTAATTGCATCGCAAATTTATCCTCAAAATTCAATTGAGGAGGATTCTACTTTGAAACAAAACGAAGTTGAAGTTGTTGTAATTAATGCAGAAAAAGAAATACAGAATGGTAATTTTTATAATGCCATAAAAACGTTTAAGCAAGCTCTACTCATTTTAGAAAATATTGAGAATAAGAAAGGGCAAGGAATAATTCTTTCTAAAATTGCAAAACTCCAATATAATATTGAAGAGCCCAAAAATGCTAAATATTCAATAATTAAGGCTATAGCTGTACAAAGCAGTATAGATGACAAAATAAATTTAGCAAAATCTAGATATATCTATGGTTTAATATATTTAGGAGAAAAAGATTATAAAAATGCTTTAGAATATTTTAAATCTGCAAAAACAATATTTGAAGAAGAAAATCTTAACGCACTTATTGCCGAAGTTACCTTGAGTGAAGCTAAAGTGCTTATTGGATTGGGCAATCTAAGCAAAGCCAACTCCCTTGTAGAAAAAACAATAATATTATCGAAAAAAGAAAACTTATCTTCTTTATTGAGTTCTGCACTTATAAAAAGTGGTATTATTGCTTGTAAACAAAAGAAATATAAAGCCGCATTATCTCAAGCATTAAAAGGTTCAGAAATAGCTAAAAATGATAATAATCTAGAGGTTTTAAATGAAAGCTATTTTCTGTTAAGCAATATATACTCTGAAACAAATAATTATGAGCTAGCAAATAAAAACTTAAGATTATATATTGAACTTAATAATTCTTTATTACAAAGCAGAAGTGAGAAATTCTCGCACGAAAAGAGAGCACAATTTATTATCGATGATAAAGATGCCGTAATAAAACATCAAGCCGATGAACTAAGCGAAAAAGAAGAAGCAACCAGCTTGGGCAAATTAACAACAATATTAAGTATAGGACTTATTACTATACTATCATTATTAACTTTATCATTATATAAAAACAACAATATTAGACTTAAAACAAATAATATGTTGTTCAAAAAAAACAGAGAGCTTCTAACAGAAAAAGAAAGGGCTGAAATTGCTGCAACAGCCAAATCAAATTTCTTATCTACGGTAACACATGAATTGAGAACTCCGCTCTATGCTGTAACTGGTTTAACAAATATGCTTTTAGATGAAAATCCTAAACCAGACCAAATACAGCATTTAAAATCGCTTAAATTTTCTGGAGACTATTTATTAACTTTTATTAATGATATACTACAAATTAATAAGATTGAAGCCAACAAAGTAGAACTTGATCCGGAAATATTTAATTTAAAACACAAGGTAGAAAACGTTGTGGCAGCTTTAAACAATTCAGCGATAGATAACAAGATCAAAATTCATATTGAATACGACAAATTACTTCCTGAAGTATTTGACGGAGATCAATTAAAAATATCTCAAATACTAATTAATTTAATTGGTAACTCTATTAAGTTTACTAAAGATGGTGATATTTGGGTTAGAGTTCTTAAAATAAATCAAAATAAAGGGCTTCATTCTATAAGGTTTGAAGTTGAAGATAATGGTATTGGCATTACTAAAGAAAAACAAGACAGTATGTTCGAAAGTTTTTCTCAAGGTTCGGTACAAATTAATCGCAAATATGGAGGAACAGGACTTGGTCTTTCTATAGTAAAAGGTCTTGTAGATATCCTAAAAGGAAAAGTGTATTTAAAAAGTGAATTAGGACAAGGCACTGTTTTTAGTGTTGAATTACCACTAAAAGAATCTAATGAAATTATTAAGACTGAAAAGAAAGAATTATTTAAAAATGTTAATGATTTAGATTTAGAAAAGGTTAATATTTTAATAGTTGAAGACAATAAGATTAATCAAATGATAACTAAAAAAATCTTATCTAAAATGAAACTTAATTGTGAAGTTGTAGATAATGGTGAAGATGCTGTAGAAATAGTTAAAGAAAAAACATACGACATAGTACTTATGGATATTCATATGCCAGGAATTAGTGGTATTGAAGCTACAAAAAGGATTAGAGCATTCGACAAAGAACTTACAATATTTGCACTTACAGCAGTAACGCTAGAAGATAAAATGCAGGAGTTTGATGAAGCTGGTTTCGATGATATTATTTCTAAACCTTTTAAACAAGAAGACTTCGAAAAGTTATTATTCTCTGCTTTATTTGAAAATAAAAAATCTGCTTCAGCTTAATAATTAATTACATATTCATTAATACGATTGTGAAATTTTTCTTTATTAGTTATTTCTATTTCTATTGGTAAATAAAACAATCTTTCAGTATCGATATTATCTTTTAATCTTGTATAATCTTTTTCTGTAGTTAAAATAAAAGGCTTTGTTTGTAGCAATTTTAACTCACTCTGTGTAAAACTATGATGATCCTTAAAATTAAGATGTTCATAATCATATCCGCAAACATCCAAAAAATTTAATAATGGATTGGGATTGGCAATAGCAGTAACTAAAGTAAATCGATGATTCTGCAAACTTTTTAGAGGTTTACTTATTTTAGAGTTAAAAATCGTTTCAGAATATTTAATAATACTAAAAAACACTTCTTGAATAGAAAGCGGTTTCAATCGAGAAATAATTGTGCTTTTTTCGATTTCATCCAAATCAATAGGACATTTTGTAACAATAATGATATTCGCTCTTTTTGCTCCTGTTTTGGGTTCACGCAAATTACCTGTTGGCAAAACAAAATCATCAACATAAAGCTTATTATATGTAGTTAGCAGTATGTTTAATCCAGCTTTAACTTTTCTGTGCTGAAAAGCATCATCTAGCAAAATAACTTCTGGAGTTTTTTGTAATTGTCGCAACTGGGCAATTCCATTTTGCCTATCTGCATCAACACAAACAATAATATCTCTAAATTTTTGATAAAACTGAAAAGGTTCATCTCCAATTTTCTCTGCTGAAGCATTCTTATTTGCAATATAAAATCCTTTAGTATTTCGTTTATAACCTCTACTTAATGTAGCAACTCTATAATTATTTTTTAGAAATCGTATTAAATATTCAATCATTGGTGTTTTCCCAGTTCCTCCAGTACTTAAATTACCAACACAAATAATAGGAAAACTGTACGATTTCGATTTAAAAACACCAATATCATAACACAAATTACGTAGCCAAGTAACAAAATAATAAATGGGAACAATTGGGAATAATATTTTTCGAATAAAATTCATAGTTACGAAACCGACTTGATTAGAATAATTTATAGATTGACCAATTTAGTAATTATTTTATTCATCAAAGCTTGCATCAGTTAACTTAAAAAAATAAAAATCATCAGATGAAAAATTCATAACTAAAATTTTATCACATTGAAGAATTATTAGTATGAATATTACATGTGTCCAATAAATGGCAATAAATATTAGCACATGAAAGTAATTATTTATATTTGAAGTAAAACATATATCTATGATTGTTCAAGACGTAATAAATTATCTCGAAGAGTTATCACCTTTAACATATGCCGAAGATTTTGACAATGTAGGTCTTCTGGTCGGTAATAAAAACACACAAATTACTGGTATTCTTGTAACTTTAGACACGCTCGAAACTGTTGTAGATGAAGCCATAGAGAACAATTGTAATCTAATCGTTAGCTTCCATCCCATTATTTTTAAAGGGTTAAAAAAAATAACTGGAAAAAATTATGTTGAGCGCGTTGTAATAAAAGCAATCAAAAATGATATTGCCATATTTGCAATGCATACTGCTTTAGATAATGCATTACAAGGTGTAAACAATTTGATTTGCGAAAAAATTGGACTCATAAATACACAAATCTTAATTCCGCAAAGCGGAACCATAAAAAAACTTACAACTTATGCTCCTAAAGACGAAGCAGATAAACTTCGAGAAGCATTATTTAACGCTGGAGCAGGAAGTATTGGAAATTATAATGAGTGTAGTTTTAATACTGAAGGTATTGGTACATTTAAAGGAAATATAAGCTCAAATCCATCCAAAGGAAAAAAAGGGACTTTACATTTCGAGCCCGAAATCCAAATTTCAGTAACATATCCTAAACATTTAGAGACAAAAATTCTTCAAACGCTTTTTAATGCACATTCTTATGATGAAGTTGCTTACGAAGTAACCACTTTAGAAAATAAAAATCAACATATCGGAATGGGAATGATAGGAGAATTTAAAACACCTATGGAAGAATCTTCAT
>CAYRVY010000214.1:0-4479 GCA_964427695.1 uncultured Flavobacteriaceae bacterium | reverse complement strand
CCATTAATGTAACTATGCAAGAAGATGCAGCTTTACTAGAGGAAGTTGTAATTACCGCTTTTGGTATGAAAAAAGAAAAACGCTCTGTGGGTTATGCAATCCAAGAGGTTAAAGCAGAAGCTATCACTAATTCTGGAGCTTCTAATGTACTTGATGCCTTATCTGGAAAAGCTTCAGGGGTTCAAATTACCAGATCTTCTGGTTCTGCTGGTGGCGGGTCAAGAATTTTAATTAGAGGAGCAACTTCTATGGTTGGTAATAACCAAGCTCTTATTATTGTAGATGGAGTACAATTTAATAATGAAACTCTCTCATCTCAGGCTAATACAGCAGGTACTGCAAATTCAAATAGATTGATGGATTTAAATTCAGATGATATTGAAAGCATTAGTGTTCTAAAAGGTGCTGCTGCTACTGCTCTTTATGGTACTGCAGGTTCTCGTGGGGTAGTTCTTATTACAACAAAAAAAGGATCTAAAGGTCAGAAATTTCAGGTTAACATAAGTTCACAAGTAGCTTTTGATGATGTATCGCAATTAACTCAATTACAAGATACTTATGCTCAAGGACGATTAATAGGTGGTGTGCCAACGTGGAGAGGCCCTGAAACAGGAGAATTTCTTTCATGGGGCCCTAGACTATCTGATTTAGAATATAGTACAGACAGTAGTGTCTATAATGCATTAACAGTTGCTGGAAATTTTGGTAGAGCCTTTGATGCTGATGGAAATTACAGATGGGATAATAATGGGTATTTAGTAGCAAGAGGATTAGGTAGCGGAACACCAGCTAATAATTATAATAAGCTTAATAGTGATGGTTTTTTCCAAACAGGAGTATCACTTACAAATACCATAAGTCTTTCTGGAAGTAGTGAAACAATTACTTATAGATTTTCAGCTTCCGATTTAGATCAAGAAGGTGTTGTACCTAATGAAAGTTATAAAAGAAGAACATTTAGTTTAGGTGCGACTTTAAAAGCTAATGATAAATTATCTTTTGAAACTGCAATTAATTATACTAGGTCTGATTATAATAGAATACAACAAGGTTCAAACACCTCTGGCTTATTATTAGGTCTTTACAGAACGCCTGCATCGTTTGACAATTCGAATGGTTTAGGAACTGATGCTAGAAATAATGCTGCAGCTTATGAATTTGCCGATCGTAGTCAAAGGAATTATCGCGGTGGTGGTGGATATGATAATCCATATTGGGTTATAAATAATGTTCCTGGTACAGAAGAAGTACACAGGATATTTGGTAATTTTAAAGCTGATTACGTGATTAACAACTGGGTTAATTTAGGTTTAAATGTTGGGGTTGATGTTACTTCTGATAAAAGAAAACAAGCGTTCGAAATTGGATCGCGAACAAACGCAACAGGTAGAATTATTCTTGATAATTTTTTAACAAGACATTCAGACGTAAATCTATTTGTAACAGGAGATGGCGATATTACTGAAGATTTTTCATTTAACTATATAGTTGGGGCAAATTATTTTAGCTTTGTAAGAGATAGATTGAATGAGGTTGGTATTGGTTTACTTTTCCCAGGATTTATGGATATCAGTAATACCACAACAGTATCTGGTTTTGAAGATACAAATAGGTATCGATCTATGGGTGTTTTTATTAATGCACAAGTTGGCTGGAAAAATACAGTATTCTTAAATTTTTCTGCTAGACAAGATTATGACTCTAGATTACGTGATCCTGCGAAAGAATTTAAGGCTAGTGATATTAGTTTCTTTTATCCTTCAATTTCAGGCTCATTTATATTTACAGATGTTTTACCAAAAAATGATATTTTAAGTTTTGGTAAAATAAGAGCCTCATGGGCACAAGTTGGTGCACCACCTCCAGTAGCTTATTCAACTTCTACCAGTTATGAAGTTGCTAACATTTTTGGAGGTTGGGGAAATGGTATCACCTTTCCAATTAGTGGAATTACTTCATTTGAGCTAGACAATTTACTTGGAAATCCTTTTTTAAAACCAGAAATTACGACAACCAAAGAATATGGTATTGATTTAAGATTTTTTGGGAACAGGCTAACTCTTGATGTTGCTTATTTTCAAAGTGATATAGAGGATGCAATTTTAAATGCATCATTACCGGCTTCTTCGGGCTTTACATCTAAATGGGTTAATGCAGGTGTAATGACTAGCGATGGTTGGGAAATCACAATTGGTGCAAAACCAATAGTTTCAGAAAACTTTAATTGGAATACTCAAATTAACTGGAGTAAAAGTGAAACAATAGTAAAATCACTAGCCCCAGGTATTGAAAGACTATTTTTAGCAGGATTTGGTACAGCTGGAACCTATTTAGTAGAAGGATTGCCTTATGGTGCCATAGTAGGAGGAGCATATTTAAGAGAAGAAGCAGGTTCAGCTTCTGACACTAGCTTATCTATACCAGGTGGGGCAATAGTTATTAATCCTAATACTGGTTATCAAGCTGTTGATAATAAGCAACGTGTAATTGGAGATCCTAATCCTGATTTTATTTTAGGATGGAATAACTCTTTTACTTATAAAAACCTTACTCTAAACTTTTTATTAGACTGGAAAAAAGGTGGCGATATTTGGAATGGTACAGCTTGGGCTTTATCATTTTTTGGTCGTTCACAACTTACAGCTGATACCAGAGATGAAACTCCAATAGTATTAGATGGAGTTTTTCCGGATGGCTCTCCAAACAACATAGCAATTGTTAGAGATCAGAATTATTGGACATCTGCCGTAGGTGGTTTTGGCTCTGTAGGAGAACAATTTGTAGATGATGGTAGTTGGTTAAGATTAAGAGAATTATCTCTTTCATATCAATTTTCTAAAGACTTATTTAAAAACCTTCCTATCGAAAGTGCTTATATTACTTTTACTGGTAGAAACTTATGGATTGACACAGATTATAACGGTGTGGATCCTGAAACAAGTTTAACTGGAAGTGGAAATGGTCAAGGATTCGATTATTTTAACATGCCAAGTACAAAGAGCTATATGTTCAAAATTGGATTTAACTTTTAATAAAAAATTAAGATGAAATTAAAAAAAATTATAAACGTACTGATTATTTTTATAATCACAGTGTCGTCTGTATCATGTGAAGACTTTTTCTCAGATGACAATTCAGACCCAAATGCACCATTTGATGTGCCAATATCTGCGGCATTACCTGCGATACAATTAACTATTATTGATTCAAAAGGTGGATTATACTCGACTTTTAGCAATATGTTTATTCAACAGGTTGAAGGTGTTGCAAGACAATGGGAATCTTTTAATAAATATGATATACAACCTGTTAGAACTAATGCTCCATGGCAGCAAATATATGAAAATGTGTTTGTAGAACTTAGAACTGTTAATCAAAAAGCTATTGATGGTGGACTAAATCACTACCTAGGTATAGCTAAAACTTTAGAAGCATATACACTTATGATGGGTTCTGATGTTTTTGGCGATATGCCTTATACGGAAGCAGGTTTAGGTGATGAAAATTCAAATCCAGCATATGACGATCAAGCTACAGTAATTTACCCTGCTATAAGAGCATTATTAACTGATGCATTAGCACTGTTTAATGATGTTCCAGGACCTGTAAGTCCAGGATCAGATGATGTGCTTTATGGAGGTGATGTAGATGCTTGGAAGTTAGCTGCACATGGTATTTTAGCCAGATATTATTTACACCTAGGTGATAATGTTAATGCCTTAAATGAAGCAAAGCTTTCGTTTGGAAGTAGAGCGGATAATATGGGATTTAATTATCCTGGTGGTGGTAATGATGCTGGATGGTATGGTTTTAATGATGTAAGGCAAGGTGATATTGAATTTCACCCTACAATGAGAGCAATCATGACAGGTTTAAATGATACGGATAGATTAGCAGTATTAGATCAAATATTTGATGCAGATCATCCATACCTTGTAGCTGATATGAGAGAAGATTTAATTACCTACAGAGAGTTACAATTTATTATTGCTGAAACATCAACCAATGCTGTTGAGCAACATGCGGCGTATATAAATGGTATTGAAGCTTCTTTTGCCGAAGTTGGACTAGGAACTACAGAATCTGCGACTTATATTGCACAAGCTGCAGTTGACCCAGGTGTAGGTAACCTTACAATGAACCATATAATGATTCAAAAATATATTGGTTTATTTGTACAACCAGAAGCATTTAGCGATTGGAGAAGAACAGGAATTCCTAGTTTAACTCCAGTAGTTGGTTCTGAAGTACCAAGAAGGTGGTTCTATCCAGAAAATGAATATTTATTTAATTCAAGTACACCAGCACGAGATGACCAATTACTTTTCAAAAGAGTAGATTGGGATAACTAAAATTAGTTCACTTATTTAATGTCTATAAGGGCTGTCAAATTTTAAAATTTGACAGCCCTTATAATATATAGTGGGGACTTCTATAAATTAAATACTTGTTATTCAACTATATAAGTTGTATTTTTGG
>CAYRVY010000213.1:0-4497 GCA_964427695.1 uncultured Flavobacteriaceae bacterium | reverse complement strand
GACTAAAGATTTTCATCTACGGCATATAGCCTTATTGTGATAAGATTAAAGATTAGAATAAAATTTTCACAACTCAAATATAGTAAAAAGTATTTTAATTAACTATAAGGAAAACAGTAAGATAACTATTTATTTTTTTGTAGCTTTAGTCTGTAAAAATTAAATAGGATATGGCACAAATTTTAGGATTAGATTTAGGAACAAATAGTATTGGTTGGGCGATAAGAGATAAAGATATTGAAAACAAAAATCAAATATTAGATTCGGGTGTTTTAATTTTTCCACAAGGTGTTGGTGAAGAAAAAGGTGTAGAATATTCTTTAGCATCTGAAAGAACAAAAAATAGAGCTACAAGAAAAATATACCGAAGACGTAAGAAAAGGAAAGCCGATTTATTAAAAGTACTAATAGATAATAGTATGTGCCCTTTAACACTTGACGAATTGTTTGCTTGGACAGTTTATAAAAAAGGGCAGGTGCTGAAATATCCAACACAAAATGATGAATTTCAAGAGTGGTTAAAAATTAATCCTTACGAAGCAAGAAAAAAAGCATCAGAAAAAAAAGTATCAAAACTTGAAACTGGAAGAGCACTCTATCATATTTGTCAGCGAAGAGGATTTAAAAGTGGTAGAAAAGATGCAGATGCAGGAAAAGATTTAGTGGTTTATAAAGAAGAAAAAGAAAAAAGAGGAAACTTAACTTTGGGCGCTTATTATTGCGAGCAATTAAAAAAAGGAGAAAAAGTTAGAAAAACCAAATACAAAGAAGATGATAACGAAGTAAACTCTTCAAGGATTAGTTATATTGAAGAGTTTAATGTGATTAACGAAAAGCAAAAAATTGAAAAAGAATTATCTGATAAGCTATTTGAAGCCATATTTTTTCAAAGACCATTAAAATCTCAAAAAGGAAGTGTAGGCAAATGTACTTTAGAAAAAACTAAGCCAAGATGCGCTATTAGTCATCCTTTATATGAAGAGTTTAGATTGCATCAATTTTTAAATTCAATAAAAATTAAAAATAAATATGGAGATAATAATGAGCTTGTGTTTTTAACTCGTTTTCCAGAGTATTATAATGTTGTTAAAAAACTTTTTTTCAGAAAAAGCAAATCCAATTTTAAGTTTTCAGAAATTTCAAAAGCTATCAATAAAGAAGCAAAAAAACATGGAGATTTTTATTTCTGTAATTATAAAGATAAATATCCAATTGTAGGATGTCCTACAATTAGTAGTTTTATTAATGTTTTTGGAGCTGAAGACTGGGAAGATTGTAAAGAAATTGTTAAAAATAAATATAAATTTTCAAATAATAAAAGTACTATTCAGCTTATAGATGAATTGTGGCATGCTTTGTTTTTTTCTGGCGATTTTGCAAATGACGACACTTCAGAAAAAGTAAAAGAATTTATTAGAAAACGGTTTGATATTTCTAAAGAGCAAATTGAAAAATATGAAAAGACACAATTAAAACAAGGTTATGCTTCTTTAAGTAAAAAGGCGTTAAAAAAGATAACACCATTTTTAAAAGAACATATTATCTATTCTTATGCAGTATTTTTTGCAAATATTGATGAGATTGTTGGTGAGGAAATTTGGCGAAAAAATCAACAATTTATTCAAGATACTATTGTTGATATTATAGATAGATATAGAGAAGAAAACATCAAAATTGATATCATAAATGACTTGGTTGGAGATTTTATAAAAGAATATGACAATTCGAATTACGATTATATTTTAGATGAAACAGATAAACGAAATGTTACTAAAAAATTTCTTTCTTTCTATGGAAAAACAAAATGGAGTGACATAAGTGATAAAGAAAAAGAAACATTACAATTAGAAGCTGAAAATCTTTTCCAAACACAATTACAAAAAAGAAGAATAGGTAGATATTATTTATCAAAACCAAGATTAGACGAAAGAATAAAACAATTTCTAATTTCAGAATTTAAAATTAGTAAAGAAGAAACCAATAAATTATATCATCCTTCTGCAATTGATGTTTATCAAGATAGCAAATCAGGATTTTTAGAAAGCCCATTTACGTCTTCTGTTCGTAATCCAATGGCAATGCGTACACTTTATCAATTAAAAAAACTGGTAAACACATTAATAAAAGAAAAAAAAATAGATTCAAATACACATATAATTATAGAATTGGCAAGAGAATTAAACGATAAAAACAAGCGTCTTGCAATAGAGAGATATCAAAGAGAACGTGAAAAAGAAAATATTAAGTACAGAAGTTTATTAGAAGAGTTTGCCAAACAATTTAAAAATT
This sequence comes from uncultured Flavobacteriaceae bacterium, assembly GCA_964427695.1. Lineage (GTDB taxonomy): Bacteria > Bacteroidota > Bacteroidia > Flavobacteriales > Flavobacteriaceae > PRS1. The sequence continues at coordinate 2,208 of CAYRVY010000213.1, read as the reverse complement.
ACAAAGTAACAGATACAGATATTGTTAAATATAGATTGCGTGAAGAGCAAAATGGAAAGTGTATTTATACAGATGAAATTATAAATATGAAAAATTTAATTGGAGAAAACGCCAATTTTGAAATTGAACATACATTTCCAAGAAGCAAATCTTTTGATAATTCTCTTAAAAATAAAACATTGACATATAAGTCTTTTAATCAACTAAAAGGAAATAAAATTCCTCAAGAATTAGATGAAAAATATATAACTATTGCCCTGAACAATATTGAGCACTGGAAAGACAAAATAGAAGACTTAAAAGAAAAAATAGAGTTGCAAAAATATTTTTCTAAAATTGCCTCAACTAAAGAACAAAAAGATAGAGCAATTCAACAAAAACACTATTTGCTATTACACTTAAAATATTGGAATAATAAATATCGAAAATTTACAGATAAAGAAATTCATTATAGATTTAAAAACAGTCAATTAGTAGATACAGGAATTATTACAAAATACGCAAGATTATATTTACAAACGTTGTTTGAAAATGTATTTCCTGCAAAAGGAACTATGGTTGCTACAGTTAGAAATTCTTGGGGTTTGCCTAAAAAGAATAGAGATTTACATTATCATCATGCTATTGATGCTGTTGTGCTTTCTTGCATGACAAAGGACATTAGAGATTCCCTTGCAAAGGGATTTAAAGAATCCGAAGGATTAGGAAAAAAAGAAAAATTTAAAATTCGAAAACCATGGAATGATTTTACACAAGACATTCTTGAAATTCAAAAAGATATTTTAGTAGTACATCATCATAAAAATAATTTACTCAAACAAACCAAACGAAAATTACGTAAGCGAAACAAAATTCAATATACTATTAATGGCAAAATAAAATATGAACAAGGACAAGGTGTAAGAAGTCAATTGCATAAAGAAACCTTTTATGGAGCCATTGAGCGTACAAATGAAAAAGATGAAAAAGTAATTTGGTATGTGACAAGAAAAAATGTAGATAATTCTTTTACAGAAAGCGATGTTAAAAATATTGTAGATGAAGGCATTAAAGAACGAATACATAATCATAGACTTAAAAATATAAGGATTGAACAAGGATTTATCCTTTTGCCAAAAGAAAAAGGAAAGAAAGAAATGCTTATTAAACGAATTAGAATAAAAACGAACTTTAAACAACTTCCAGTTGTAAAAAAACAAAGCCATATTTCTCAAAAAAACAGAAAATCACACAAGGAAAATTACTATGCAACATTAGAAAATATTTTTGCAATGGCAGTTTATCAAATGGTTAATGAAAAAGGAAAAAAAATACAAAGCTTTAAAACCATCGCTGCTTTTGATGTTGCAAATCATAATCAAGGAAAACAAAAAACGGAAATTCCTATTGAGCATAATATTATCAAAAATAAAGGAAAAAAATCTGAAGTTTTAATTCCATTAAGTTATGTTTTAAGAGTTAGTCAAATGGTTTTGTTTTATCAAAATTCCAAAAAAGAATTAAAGCAATTATCAAAACAAGAATTAAGCAGTCGATTGTATAAAATCACACAATTTGAAGGTGATGGAAGAATTCAATTAAGACATCATATACAAGGTGGAGCAGATAAAAACCTTAAAAAAGAATCCTCTTTAAATTTTGAAAAACCAGCACAAAAATTACGAGTGAGTTTGAGTAATTTTAAAGCAGCAATAGAAAATAGAGACTTTACAATAAGTAAATCCTGTAAAATAACATTTAATGAAGCGTAAGGAATTTATAAAAAATTTTGGAATTGGTGCTGTAGGATTAAGTACATTTTCTTTTCAAGATATTATAGAAATGCGACCTGTAAAAATTTATGACAATTATTTGTGAGGTGTTTTTGCATATGATATTGAAAAAATAGTTTATCAATTAAAAGTTGGACAAACAGTAACTTTGCAAAGAGAAACAACCAACAAATATGACAGTTATGCCATTGCAGTTTTTTGCAACAAGCACAAGTTGGGATATATTGCTGCCTACGAAAATATTGCATTGGCAAACATGCTTGATGCTCATGTTAATCTATCTGCTACTATTAGTTATTTAAATCAAGCTGTCGAAAATAGAGAAATTGCCATCCAAGTTTTTTGCAATTTAATATCACCAACACCATTGATAATAAAAGAACTTAGCTATATTCTATGATATAACTGATATAGGTAGTATATTTGTATAAAACAA
>CAYRVY010000212.1:0-4498 GCA_964427695.1 uncultured Flavobacteriaceae bacterium | reverse complement strand
ATAATGCTTTAGACGATTTAGGTCTTGTTACACCTACTCCAATTCAAGAACAATCATTTAACGTTATTGGTTCTGGAAAAGATGTTGTTGGAATTGCTCAAACAGGAACCGGGAAAACTTTTGCATACATGCTGCCTATTCTGAAGAATTTACCATTTTCAAAACAAGAAAACCCAAGAGTTTTAGTATTAGTTCCAACTCGTGAATTGGTTGTACAGATAGTTGACGAAATTGAAAAGTTAGCTAAATATATCAATGTTAGAGTTCTTGGAGTTTATGGAGGCACAAATATAAATACCCAAAAACAAGCAGTTGCAGAAGGTATAGATATTTTAGTTGCGACTACAGGACGATTGTACGACCTTGCAGTAAGTCGTGTGCTACAATTAAAATCTATACAAAAATTGGTGATTGACGAAGTTGATGTTATGTTAGATCTTGGATTTAGACACCAGCTTATAAATATTTTCGATATTCTTCCAGAGCGAAGACAAAACATTATGTTCTCGGCAACAATGACACATGATGTTGATGCAATGATTAATACTTTTTTTGTAAACCCGAAACGCATTTCGGTAGCTGCATCTGGTACACCTTTAGATAATATTGCACAACAACGCTATGATGTTCCAAATTATTACACAAAAGTAAATTTGCTGAATCATTTATTAAAAGATAAAGAGGATTACAATAAAGTCTTGATTTTTGTTGCTTTTAAACGTATGGCAGACAGGTTATTTGAAGCTTTAGAAATCACTTTTAATAATGAATGCTGTGTAATTCACTCCAATAAAACGCAAAATTACAGGCTGCGAAGTATAGAGCAATTTAGAAAAGGAGATAACCGTATTTTAGTTGCAACAGATGTGATGGCTCGTGGATTAGATATTGATAATATTTCGCATGTTATTAATTTTGATACGCCAGATTTTCCTGAAAACTATATGCATCGTATTGGTAGAACTGGACGTGCTGAAAAAGAAGGTGTTTCTTTATTGTTTTCTACTGAAAAAGAACAAAATGGCTTAAAGCTTATAGAGGATTTAATGCAAATGCAAATCCCATTAATTGACTTCCCAGATAATGTAGAAGTTTCTTCTGAACTTATAGAAGAAGAACTACCTAAAATTATAGAACACTATAATCCTACAAAAAGAAAATTTGACGAAGATGCTCCAGGACCTGCTTTTCATGAAAAGAAAGACAAGAACAAAAAGGAGAATTTAGGAGGTTCGTATAAATTTAAGATTGCAGCAAAATATAAGAAGCCTAAAACGCGAGGTGATAAAAATTATAATAAACGGAATAAAAACAGACGATAAAAACAATTTATTATGAAGACCAAACTTACTTACGCTTTACTACTATTATTTATATGCTCCTCTTATCCTTCAGAAGTAAAATGGAATGCTACTGGACATCGTGTTGTTGGAGAAATTGCAGAGAATTATTTGAACAAGAGTACAAAACGTAAAATTAAAAAATTGCTTAAAGGCAAATCATTAGCTTTTGCATCGACCTTTGCAGATGAAATAAAATCGGATAAGCGATACAACGATTTTTATACATGGCATTATATTAATATGCCTTTAGATTCGAACTATGAAGATTCAGAAAAAAATCCTAAAGGAGATTTAGTTTCTGGAATTGAATATTGTAAAACAATTATCAAAGACAAAAATTCTTCCAATAATGACAAAGCTTTTTACTTAAAACTACTCATTCATTTTATTGGCGATTTACATCAGCCTATGCATATAGGTAGAGTTGAGGACAGAGGCGGAAATGATGTAAAATTAAAATGGTTTAATAGGAACACCAATTTACATCGCGTTTGGGATAGCGAAATGATTAATGGCTATGGAATGGGTTATATTGAATTGGCAGAAAATGCAAATCGTTTAACTAAAGAACAAGTAAAAGCAATCCAAGAAGGTACAGTTATAGATTGGGTAAACGAAACGCACATACTCTCAAATAAAGTGTATACATCTGTTACTGAAGGTGAGAACTTACGATATCGTTATTCTTATGATCATTTTGAAACTGTACGTTCGCAATTACAAATTGCAGGGATTCGATTAGCTAAAGTTTTGAATAATTTGTTTTGAGTTGATGGATTCTAAAATGGAATAAAAAGTAAACACAAATTTAAATGATGCTTATCGTATTTGTGTATGGTTAGTTGCGTTGGCAAGCAACTAAATTAGCAAATAGTAAACAAACCAAAGAAATATTTGTAGGATTTTCCAAGTAGACTTATGCTAAGCAATTAATTATACACGTTGTTGACAGTAGTTTTCTAAATTTAATGTAAATTTGCATAAAAATTACATTTATTTACTTAATTTCGAATTATGTTATTAGAATTAAAAATAAAAAACTTTAGATCAATCAAGGATTGGCAAAGCTTTTCGATGTTAGCTGAGAATAAAGTTAAAGAACTCGAAGATTCTGTTGTGGATTATAAAGGTTATAAGATTCTCAATTCAGCAATTATTTATGGTAGAAATGCTTCTGGAAAAAGTAACCTTTTAAAATCATTCAAGGCTATTCAATATATGGTGATTTATTCTGCTGATTCAAAAGTTGATGATAAAATTGCTCCATATGAGCCATATAAGTTAGATAAAGGATTTAGAAATCAGCCTGTTGAGTTTTTAATTGATTTTATTGGAAGTGATGGAATAAGATATCAGTATTCTGTTGGTTATAATGAAAAAAAGATTGTTTATGAAAAGCTAAGGTATTATCCTAAATCACAACCAGCATGGTTGTTTAGAAGAGAGGTTGGAAAAAAAATAATTTATGGGGAATCTCTAACAGGAAAGAAAAAAGATATTGAGGATTTGTTATATGACAATCAACTTTTCTTATCCAAAATTGGTACAGAAAAAAATGAGCAGTTAGCAATTCCTTTTTCTTTTTTCTCAGAAGGATTATTTGTGTCTAATATACATGATACAGAATATGATAATATTCTGATACAGTTATTTACTAATAAAATGGGAAATGATGATATTCCATTTTTTAAAGAGAATATCAATAAATTAATGTGTGTTGCTGATACTGGAATACATTCTATTGACATACAGGAATCTGATATTGAAAGAAAAAGCTTGCCAGATGAAATGACAGACGAAGATAAGGATGAAGTTATTGAAAGATATAAGTATAAAATTAGAACATCACACAAGGAGTTTGAAAATGGAGAAGAGATTGGGAAAATTGATTTTCATTTAGGCGATGAATCAACAGGAACTTTGAAATTATTAGCTGTTGGAGGTTTAATTTTAGAAGCTTTAGCTGATGGACAAACATTAGTGATTGATGAACTAGATAAAAGCTTACACCCGAAATTAACTAGAATGTTAATTAATATTTTCAGAACACCTAAATTAAACCCTCATAATGCACAGCTCATTTTTGCTACACATGATGTTTCTTTATTAGATAATGAATTATTCAGACGTGATCAAGTTTGGTTTGCAGAAAAAGAATTTGAAGGATTTAGTCATTATTATTCAATATCAGATATTCCAGGAGTAAGAGGAAATATTCCTTATGAAAAGTGGTATATGAGTGGTAGATTTGGAGCAACACCCGTAATAAATGAAAATGAGCTAGACTTTCACTATTGATATTTTATGAAAAGAGGATATAGGAAAACTAGGAGGAAATTAAGTTTTAATAAAAGAGGCTTAATTTTGTGTGAAGGTGAAACGGAAGAAAATTATTTCCAAGGCTTAATTAGCCAAGATAAATATAGGCGTAAATTTTCATCAGTTGATGTTAAAATATTCAAACCAAAATACCATTCCCCATTGGGTCTTGTTAAATATGCAAAATTAAAAATTAAAGTAGCTAAACAAGAAAAGAATGCATACGACTTTGTATGGGTGATTTTTGATAGAGATGGTCATGCAAAAATTCCAGATGCTTTTGAGGTGGCAAGAATTTCTAATCCAGAAATAAAGATTGCTTTTACCATACCATGCTTTGAATATTTTGTTTTATTACACTTTGAGAAGACGACAAAACCATTTATAAAGTGTGATTCTGTGATTAGTCAAATTAAGAAAAAATGGTTACCCGATTATGAAAAGGCTTCAAACATATTTGAAACCTTGTTACCAAATAAAGATATTGGAATTAGTAATAGTAAATGGGTTATTGAACAATTTAGTGATGAAATAGATTCAGGCAAAAGGATTTATGAATTATCTACATATTCTAATATTCATGATTTAGTTGAATATTTGTACGAACTTATTTAATTATTGCCAATGTTTTGATATGGATTCTTTTAATTGTCTATATCAGACGATACTGAAACAAGTTCAGCACAGAGTAAGCGAAATTAGGATTTTACATTTTTAAAGTCAACTGTTTATAGTAAACTCTCAAGCAAAGTTATTAACATGAAAACAAAAAAAGCGGACTCGATGAGTTCGTTTTGATATTTTAAGATTTATTGTTGAGATTCCCTCCCGATAGC
>CAYRVY010000211.1:0-4520 GCA_964427695.1 uncultured Flavobacteriaceae bacterium | reverse complement strand
TTAGTTTTTGTTAGTTAATAAGGAAGAAAGGTATCTTAAAATTATTAAAAGCGTAAAAAAGATGTTAAATAATTATTAACAATTAAGTTTGTTATGTGGTTAATAACTCTACGACTAAAGTAATAATTTGTAAATTTGTAAAGACATTGCTGAAGTATGAAAGATATAAATGATAATATTGAATCCCCTTTTATTTTAAAAGTAAGTTTTAATAAACTTTTAAAGTATTATGAAGATTTATCTAAAAGTAATGATGAATTTATAGCAGCAAAAGCGAGAAGAATTTTAAAACATCAGGAACCTTATCCAATACTTAGAGATGGTTTTAGCGACACGACTTTGCTTGATAAATACAAAAAAGAGATAAAATTCATTCTACAGGATTCTTTTAGTGAAGTACTTACAAAAAATGAAATTAAAACTGCTTCTGTACCATTTCACAATCTTATTTTTAATTCTTCAGAACGATTTAAAAATATTATAAAGGCTGCTGGTAAAGATTTTGAACTCACAATCAAAAACATGCCAGAAGACGATACTTATATTATTGCGTGCACCATTATTCTGAATTTATGCTATGGTTATAATTTAAATTTTAAACGTCCTTTCTTCTACGAAATACCTGATATTAATGGAATTATGCGTTATTATAAAATTTTATATAATGCAGATTTTATTGAAATAAACCCTACAGATAAAGCAAAAAAAATCACCCAAGAAGATTATGACGAACTACTTGATAATTTTGAAAACATTGAACTTTGGAAAGAAAAATTTCCACCAAGTAGCTACCACTTTAAAGGTTTTGTTATCTCTAATATTTTTGATGTTACCGACGACCAATCCATATCAAATATTAAATCAAGTTTAATTGAAGAAGGCAGAACTAAAAATCAAAATTTTTCGGAAAACATTCACGAAATTTTTCGTTCGCTTTTTAATATCAAAGATCTAAAAGTTGGTTTTTCAATTTATAATAAAGAAGAGGATATTTTTGAGCAAGTTTATGGAGAAGGTATAGAAAGTTTTTTATTTGGCGGTCAGGAAATTAAGAATTGTGAAGGTGTTTTATGTAAAAATTCTTATACAACATTATTAAAAGAAAAAAAATTTTATTCGATTTCTGATGTGGATAAGTTTTATAAATTATCAAAAGGAAAAGCGCCTCAATATAGAATTTTAAAGGAGCATGGTATTAAAAGTGCCATTCTTGCACCAATTGCTGAAAATGAAGATTTACTAGGTATTTTAGAAATTGTTTCAGATAAACCTAAACTATTAAACAGTATTAATGCGAATAAGCTAATAGATGTAATGCCTTATATAGTAACTGCTGTTAAGCGCTCTAAAGCGGAAGAAGAAAATTTAATAGAAGCTATTATACAACAAGAATGTACTTCTATCCATCCAAGTGTGTTTTGGAAGTTTGAAAAAGAAGCAAAAAAATTTCTAAAAAATCATTTGCTTGGAAATCAAGTCGGATTTGGTAAAATAGATTTTCAAGAGGTTTATCCTCTCTATGGTCAAATAGATATTAAAGGATCTTCTGAGGCTAGAAATCTAGCAACAAAACACGATTTAATACTCCAGCTTAAGTTAGCAAAAAGTATAATTAATAAAGCTTTTCGAATCAAATCACTTCCAATTTATGAACAAATAATGTTTCAAATAGAGTCTTATTTAAAAGACCTCGAAGACTATTTTCAAGTGGATAGTGAACAGCGAATTTTAGATTTTTTTAAAAGTGATATAAATCCGTTATTTATTCATCTACTTAAAAGTAAAAAGCTTACTCAAGAAGTAGAAGACTATTTTAACACCATTGACAATAAATTAAAAGTTATATACAAACATCGTAAAGATTATGACGATACAGTTACTTTAATAAATAAAATAATGGTGACTTTGTTGGATAATAAACAAGAAGAAGCACAACAAATGTATCCACACTTTTTCGAGCGTTATAAAACAGATGGAGTAGAACATAATATGTATATAGGAGAATCTATTACAAGAGAAGACAATTTTAATCCAATCTATTTATATAATTTAAGATTGTGGCAATTACAAGTTATGTGCGAAATGGAAAATGCATTTTATCAAGCTCAAAAAAACCTTCCAATTCCTTTAGATGTGGCTTCAATGATATTAGTGTTTAGCACACCTTTATCTATCAGTTTTAGAATGGACGAAAAGCAATTTGATGTAGATGGTACTTATAATGCAAGATACGAAGTTGTTAAAAAGCGTGTAGATAAAGCATATATTAAAGGCACTAAAAAACGAATTACAGAAAAAGGAAAAATAACAATAGTCTATTCTCAAAAACAAGATGAATTAGAATATTTGAGATATATTAAATTTTTGCAATCAAAAAATTATTTAGATAATGATATTGAGATTGTTGAACTGCAAGATTTGCAAGCTGTTACAGGTTTAAAAGCAATTCGTGTAAGCATTTTATATCATAATACTCAAGACGACAAGGCTTTTTATACTTATAATGATTTAATGGCAACGCTGAAGGATTAAACTATAGCTTGAGATTTAAAAGCAAAAGCAAAAGCAATTACTGATGTAACGATTCCAATTATAAAAACAGTATAAGTAATCCTTAATATTCTATATTTTCTATCTAAAACCTTGCCTAAAAAATAGAGATCTTTGGTCATAGATGAATATAAATAATCTTTGTCCTGCATCATTTCATTCATTGCCCATTCAAAATCATCTAAACTCATTTTATGAAAATTTCCAAAAAACAATAAGTTTACTTTTTTGTTTTTAACATCATCTTTTGTGAATTTGCCACTAGTAACATTTGGACGTGTAGCTAATACCGATAAAATCATAGCAGCAACAGTAAATAACACAAAGATTATTGTAGGATAAATAAGATGAGCATTAGAAGGATTATCAAGTTTTGGAATTAAATTAGAAAGAACTAACGATACAATAATGGCGTTTACTGAAAGCAGAATGTTAGCTTTAGTATCGGCAATATCACTTAAAGCAATATGATTTCGAAGTGTTACTCTAAACATAGTTTCTATACCACGTTCTGGTGTTCTTGCCTTTTGCTTTTTAATAGCAAGCTCTTCGTCCTTCTTTTTGTTTTTCTTTTCTTCTTGCTTTTGTTTTTTTAGCAATTTTAAAAGTGATGCTAAATTTTTATCTTTCCCTTCTTGCCAATTATTAATAGCAAAGTTGGTATAAAATTGATGATGTTTTCTAAAAAATGAAATGTTTTCTTCAGTCCATTCTATATTCGAATACATTTTTTTATTTATTATTTCCCATTCTGCTCGTAATAATTCGCTTATATCATTGTAATTTTTATTGGCAAAATGCGAGCAGTCAGCATCACGAATTATTTGTTCAAATAAATTTTGAGGCTCATAACCCATTTTTGTGGCTAAAATTAAACTAGAAATTTGTTCTATCCGTTCTTCACTGACATTTTGCTCTTTTAAAAAATTAATTGCTAATTCTACACTTTGTTCTTCGTGATTTTCACAACCATTAATATGTCCAATATCATGAAACCAAGCTACAATTTTTAAATTTTCGGCATCAACTCCAGTTACGTTTTCACCTTCAATAAGTGACATAATGCTTTTTACAACACGGTTGGTATGACTTAAATTATGATAAATACAATCGGAAGATAATTCTCTTCGGAGTAAAGAAGAGACATGTTTTTCGACTTCAACAAGTAAGTTTTCCATTTAAAAGAATTATTTTTACTAAAGTAGTTAATTAATCTAAAACATGAAGTATTATCAAATTATCGGTTTCACTATAGTACTACTTTTTTTTAATGCTTGCGCAACATATAAGCTACAATATAAAGACGCTAATTTTGATAAAACCTTTCCTCAAGATAAAGAAATAGCACATACATTCTTTTTAATTGGCGATGGAGGAAATTCGCCTTTAGGCACACAAACGGAAGCTTTAAAAGATTTTAAAGCAGAATTGGACAAAGCATCAAAACAAAGTACTGCACTGTTTTTAGGCGATAATATATACGAAAAAGGAATGCCTAAAAAAGGAGATAAAAATAGGGCTTTTGCAGAATATCAATTAAACATACAAACACAAGCAGCAAAAGATTTTAAAGGGAAGGTTGTTTTTATTCCAGGAAACCATGATTGGTATTCAAATGGATTAAAAGGTTTAAAGCGTCAGGAAAATTATATTGAAGATATATTAGGCAAGAATACTTTTTTGCCAGAAAATGGTTGCCCAATTAAAAAAGTTAATATAACTGACCATATTGTGTTAATAATAATTGATTCTCAATGGTATTTAACCAATTGGAACAAACATCCAACAATTAATGATGACTGTGAAATAAAAACAAGATTTTTATTTTTTGAAGAGTTTGAAGGCTTAATTAAAAAAGCAAGAGGAAAAACTACGATTGTAGCAATGCACCACCCAATGTTTACCAACGGACCACATGGAGGGCAATATTCGTTTGGACAACACATGTCACCAATACCAGTTTTAGGAAC
>CAYRVY010000210.1:0-4591 GCA_964427695.1 uncultured Flavobacteriaceae bacterium | reverse complement strand
AAAAACATTTAAACTAAAAAAATCGATAAATGGAAAAAATTTGGGCAATAGCAATAGCAATATCGCTTTTTTTAATAATCACTTTTCTTGTTAGGAAGTTTTTTAATGGCTTTTACAAAAAAGAATATAGCAAAAAGATGCGGAAGACATGGGGAGCGAGAACTTATTATTGGCACTTTATATTAATGATTAGTGGTGTAGTTACAATTTTAATAATATTCCTTTTAACATGGGCAAATGTTTTGACTTTTTAGAAGTCAAAAAATCAAGAATAAAAAAGAACAACTGTTGGTTACAATATGAAAAAATCCATTTTACATACCATAGTTCTTCTGACTTTAATTAGTTGTAACAGCTATTCACAGAAAAAGAAAAGCGAATCTCTTTAAATCGAATTTAAGAAGTCTAAAAGAAACTAAATCCTACTTTTCAACCATTCTCTTAATTCATGAAAATTTTGCGGAGCAACACCATGACCAACAGGAAACTCGCTGTATTGATGTTTTATGTTTAAAGACTCTAAAAAAGCAGGTGTTTGTCGTGCCCATTCTACAGGAATTACTTGATCTACATTACCATGAGAACAGTAAAAATCTAAAGAAGAATAGTCATTATTATTAATATCATTAGGTAAAATATCTTTATTAATATAACCACTTAAAGCGATAATGTTCTTTACTTTTTCCGGATAGGTTAGTGCTACTGCATAGCTTAAAATAGTGCCTTGACTAAACCCTAAAAGCGTTACCTTATTTGTATCTACTGGATAAGTATTACAAGCTTCATCAATAAATTTTGCAATAAGTTCGCGAGATGTTGCAGCTTGAACATTATCGTTCCATTTGCCTTTTTCAGCTTCAAAATTTATGGTGTACCACGCATTGCCATAAGGTTGCATTGTATAAGGAGCTCTTACCGAAATTATAAATAACTCTTTGGGTAATTCCGATGCAAAAGAAAACAAATCGTTTTCATCACTACCATAACCATGTAGCATGATTAGCAGTGGAGCATTTTCTAATTGAGAAGAAGGACGTGTAATATGATATAGGCTTAAGTCTTTCAATGTTAATTAATATTTCTAAACCATTCTTGAAATTTATTTCCTATATACGGAATTTCTTTATACTCTCCTTTATAAGCATAATATAATCCAAACAACCAGCTTGCAAATGTTATATACCATAAAATAGTTCCTAACCAGCTATCAATATACTTTTCAGACACATTAGAAATAATTAACATAATGATTAGACCAAACATTTGTCTGATATGAAAAGAGGTAAACGGATTTTTCTTTTCTAAATTTAAAATCAATGCAATTATCAAACCTACAAAAGTAAAATAACTTACTATTGCTAATGTTTTTCCTTGTTTTATAGTTTCTTGAGATGACATATTTATATATTAATTTAATACTATTTTATTGTTACTGTAAATACCGTAAGCTTTTCCTTGCATTTCAACACCTAAAAACAAACTATTCTTAGATGTTGATACAATGTCTTTTACCGAAAAATTATATTTAAAATCAGGATTAAACAAAGCAATATTTAGTTTGTTACCTGTATTTATTGAAGAGGTTTCAATACCAAAGCGTTCTTTTCCTTTGGTTAATAAATTAATGGTTTTATTTAGTGTGAATATAGAATTTAATGCTCCAAACGCAGATTCCAAACCTACAGTTCCGTAGGAAGCAAAATCAAATTCAATTTTTTTAAGCTCAACATTTAAAGGATTATGGTCGCTAGTAACCATATCTATTGTACCATCTTTTAGTCCTGCTATTAAAACATCAATGTCATTTTGTGTACGAAGCGGAGGATTGACTTTATAATCAGTATTAAAATCACTAAGTTTTTGGTCTGTAAAAAGTAAATTATGAATTGCCACACTACAGCTAACATCGAGTTTTTTCTTTTTAGCGTCTCTAATTAATTCTACCGATTTGGCTGTAGAAATAGTTGGAATATGCAATTTTCCACTAGCATATTCTAATAAAAATAAATCTCTTGCAACTTGTAATTCTTCTGCTAAATTTGGAATACCTTTTAAGCCAATAGAAGTACTGGTTATATTTTCGTTCATTACACCTTCTCCAGAAATAGTGTTATCTTGGGGAAAAGAACAGACCAAACCACCAAAATTACTAGCATATTGTAATGCTATTTTCATTAAGTTAGGATTGTTTATTGGCTTTTGGTAGTCTCCAAAAGCAACAGCTCCAGCATTATGCATGTCGTAAAGTTCGGCAAGATGCTGTCCTTTACTTTGTTTTGTTAACGCTCCTATTGGATGCAAATCCACGGCGTGTTTTTCAGCTTTAGATTTTAAAAATGCTACATCAGTATTTGTGTTTATTACTGGATTTGTATTTGCATTAACAGCAACATCTGTAAATCCAGATTTTGCTGCTGTTTCCAGTCCATTATCTATGGTTTCACGTTCTTCAAAACCTGGTTCACCAAAACTCACACTACTATCGAACCAGCCTTGAGAAATGTGCAGATTGTCCAAAGAGATTTCCCTGTACTTTTTTGGATTTTTAAGCCGATTTGCAATGTTAGAAATAATACCTTTTTCAACTAAAATATCAACTTTTTTATTGTGAAAGTCACTTTTTAGGTCAATAATTGTAGCCGATTTTATAAGTACGTTCATTTAAAATATTTTAAGATGAGCATTTCTAAAATTAATAACATCGCTGCAAAAATAACAAACCATTTCCATAGCTCGCTAATATTTGTCTCACTTTTTATATCATTAAAAAATTGAGGTATAGAATCTTTAATAGTTGCGTTTTTTATAGTGCCAAGATTCAAGTAACTCATTTTACTTTCATTTCTATTATAGTTATAACTAACATGCTCTAATATTTCTGTTTTGTTACTAATAGCATAAATAGCTGCAATATCAGGAGTTTCATTTGTGCTAACAGTTACTTTATTGCTATAAGTGCGCTGTTGAGGAATGATTTCTGCAGCAATTGACTTCAGTTTTAAAATATCGTCTTGTTGCATTGTTGTATTAACATCAAATGTGTTTTCTCTGCTAATTGTATAATATAGTTTTGGCTGTTTAAGGCTTCGTCTTCCAATATTATAAAGAGTTGGTACAATAAGTGGTGAGTTGATAAAGTTTGAATTTTTTAAATTTAACGCAGAAGAAAATATAAATACATTTCCATTTTGAACTAAAAATGGCTTTCCATCTTCAAACTGAAGAATAGGACTGTTACTTATTGTGATATCATAAAACGAATTTACTTTAGGATATTGAAAATTTGATACTTTTTTATCGAATACATTATCAAAAATAGGATGAGAAAAATTGATTGTTGTTATTTTCTTTTCAGTACTATTTAATGTATTAAACTTAAGTTTATAAAAATTATTAAGTAGTTGATTATAAGATGATATAGTTATATTATCTGAAGGAATAATTAATATATTTCCTCCATTGGTTATAAACGAATTTAAGGCATTTATGAGCGCTAAAGGTATGGTCTCTAATTCGTTTAATACAATTAAATTTTGCTGCTCAATTTCATTGTAGTTTAGCTGTTTAAAATCTGTTGCATTATAGCTAAATTCACCATCAGTAAAAACACGTTTTAAAAAGCTGTCATTGACTGAATTTATAGACAACACCTTAATCTTTGGTCGTTGATTAATATTAAAGAATAAGACATTATCAAACTGAAGACTTGTATCTTCTATTACTATTTTCCCATTAATTTCTGAGTTATTAGGAAGCGTAAATGTGCCTTTTAAACCATTTTGACCATTTACAGAAGTTTTAGCAATAAGCTTATCATTGTTAAATAATGAAACAGAAATCTCGTCTATAACTTCAGCTTGAAGTTTTAACACCACAGTTAGCTCAATAGTATTTAAATTAGTTTTAGAGATATAAACACTATCAATACTAATATTGTTTGTCTTTACAGGTTGGAGTTGCACTAAACTTAAATTTATAAGACTGTCTGAATCAATTATTAAATCTTTTTGTTGCTGCTGAAAATCGGAAAGCAATATTAAGTGCTTTAAAGAAGATGCATCTTTACTAAAAAATTGTTTCCCTTTTAAAATAACTGCATTATAGTCTAACTGATTTGAGCTGTATTTTAAAGCCAACAATTCATCCTGTACAGTTTTTTTAGCAGCATTCTTTATAGTGCTGTTATTGGTAAAAATTGTAAGCTCTTCATTATCATTTAAGGCACTTATAATATCCTGAACAGCTCTTTTTAAAAGCTCGCCCTTATCTCCTTTGGCTTGCATACTAAAGGAGTTGTCAAGGTAAATAACAGTTTCTGTTTTAGTTTTCAGATTTTCTAATTTAGAAGCATAAGGTTGAGCAAAAGCTAAAATTATAGCAGCAAGCAATAATAAACGCGTTATTAATGTAAGCCATTTTTTTAACTGAGCACTTTTTCGGGTTTGTAAAGTTACTTGCTTTAAAAACTGAACATTAGTAAATGCTACTTTTTGAAAGCGTCTTAACTGAAATAAATGAACAATTATAGGAATAAGGAGAAGGAGTAAAGCGTAAAGAAGTTCTGGGTGTTTAAACTGCATCCTAAAAATGA
>CAYRVY010000209.1:0-4617 GCA_964427695.1 uncultured Flavobacteriaceae bacterium | reverse complement strand
ATAAAATGTTCCACGTGAAACGTTTTTTATTAATCTCTAATTTGAGTTTGCAAATATACGCTGATTTCTGAATATTAACTTAATTGATTGATGTAGAAGTTTTCTTTGTTTCTGATAATTTTTGAATCTCTTTTATTTTTATCTCTATAGCCACAAAAATGCAAAACACCATGAACCATAACGCGTTGTAGTTCATCTTGAAAAGAAACATTGAAAATTTCTGCATTATCCCTTACTCTTTCAACAGAAATAAATATATCTCCATGTAAGATTTTTCCTATTGATTCATCAAAACTTATAATATCTGTTAATGTGTCGTGATTGAGAAACTCTATATTTAGTTCGAGTAAGTAGGCGTCATCACAAAACACATAATTGATGTCGCCTTCTTTGAATTCTTCAGAACTTATAACATTCGAAATCCATTTAGAAATTTCTTTTTCGTTATCTAGTTTGAATTGTGTTTCGTAATTAAAGCTAATCATTCTTATTTTTAAAATAATCTTGAACTTTCTTTTTATAATCTTGTTGTAAAGGCAATGCTTGCCTATTTAATATTTCGGTAGTATTAAAATATTGTTTTGCGGTGTTTAATTGGTTTTTAGATATGTTATTAAACTGATCTTGGTTGGTTTTAGCAATTCGTTTATGCTCTTCTCCTTGCTGAAATGTGGCATTTTCTAACTTTAATAATTGATGTTGTAAATTCAACATTTTTTGTAAAGTTCTGTTTGTAAAACCTTTATTAAGCAGCTCTTGTTCTATACTTTCCATTTGCTTCAGTAAACTATTTCCGGCTCCTCCTTTTACTTCTTTTGCAAGTATATCTTGCAACGCTTGCCTGAGTAATTGTTGTTGTTGGTAAATTTTAAACAACTCTCCGTTTAATTCTTCATTATTTTCTCCATCGCCTACTTGCTGTCTTTGACCTTGTTGCTCTTCTTTGCCGTCTTCTCCTTCTTTGCTTTTTTTCTCTTCGTCACTCTTTTTCAATCCTTCTTCCATTTCTTTATTCAGCTGTTCCTGGCTCATAATAATATCTGGCAATTGCATGTCGCCATCTCCTTGTCCGATGGAAGGGTTCATTTGGGTTTCAAGATTGTCTAACATATCGCTTAAAAAACTAGCTAAAGTATTCGCAGCCGTTATGGTATATTGTTGTGCTGCGACTCCTTGATAAAGCCTGATTTCTGCTAATTGCTCTAAAGATTTATCTATATTAAAAAACACTTCGGTAATTTCTTTATTAATTTTTTCAGAAATCATTGGCTGCCTTAGCGATAATGCAAAAAGGCTGTCATCAATATGCTCAAAATGCTCTCTTAATCCTTTTTGGTCACGCAAATGATTTGCATACTCATTGTGGTTAATTTGAATGCTTTTAAATTGATGCATTAACTCTTCCTGGTCGAACGAAAATAAAACAAGGTTGTCTAGGATTTGTCTTAACATGTCTATGTCTTCAGAAATTTGCTCACTTGAGCCGCTCATCATGGATTGCGCCATCTTTTGGCTCATGTGCATCATTTTTTGTGCAGCTTTTTTCTGATTTTTTTTTGCATTATTCTGGTTTTCTTTCTGCTCTTCTTGGGTTTGGCTTTTTTCTTTCTTTTCAAGATTATCACTTGCTTCTTGCTGTTCCTTTTTAATCTCCTCTTCTCCCTTTTTATCTTGAGGCACATCTAAAGGTTCTCTTAATTCTTGATTCTCCTTTTGAAGCTCTTCTAATTCATTTTGAAAGTCTTTAAACTTCTTATTTAATTGATCTTGTTTTTCTTTAGTGTTGCTCTCTTTGCTTTCTTGGGATTGCTTTTCTTGCTCTTTTGCTAACTCTTCAAGTTCTATTCGTAGCTTATCGGTTTTCATTGCTACGTAATAGCGTTTAGTTAATTCCAGTAACTGCTCAAGGCTTCTTCTTTTGTTTATATTTTGTTTTGCGAGTTGCTCAAGTTTTTGTGTTAATTCTTCTTTTTGAATTTTTTCTGCCAACCTTTCCAACTCTTTAAGAAGTTCATCGTCTTTCTCTAATTGCTCTTGATTTTCTTCTAAACGTTGTTTTAAATCTTCTTTAAACTGATCGTTTTGGTCATTTTGAAATTCCTCTAAATTGTCTTTCAATTTCTTGTTGAAATTCTTCATCATTTCATTCTGTTGCTTCTGTCGCTTTAAAAAATTTTCAAATTTCTTTTTATCATTAAAATTTAATTCAGATTTTTCCTTTTGAGTTTTCGATAGTTCTTTAAGCTCTTTTTCTTGCTCAGCAAATTTCTCTAAAGACTTACTTAAGTCTTCAATCGTTTCGTTTTGTTCCTTTAATAACCTTTGTTCTTTTTCCTCTTTTGTTAATTTTCGATAACTAAACACATTGCTCCTTGTGCTTTTGTAGTTATGTAAAGCATCATTATCAAAAACCTGAAAATATAAATCGTAATTCACGCCTTCTAAAAGATTTAATTCATTAGGAAAAACATTCAAAAACACATCAAAATTAGATGTTGAAACAGGAATCGTTACATTGTTTTTTTGAGTTTCGCTTTCTGAAGGATAATAAACTAATTGAAGCTTGCTTAATCCATAATCGTCACTTATTTGTCCGTAAAAATAAAGGGTTTGATTGTCTAAAGAATCTATTTCCATCTCAAGATTTATTTCAGGATATTCGTCTTTAACAACATCGATTGAAAACGCCAAACTTTCGTAGTCTTTAAGATTAACATTACTTGTATTAAGACTATAATTTAAAGTGCTATTAAGTCGTTTTGAAGCCTGAAAACCACCTTGATTATCTGACGAAAAAACAATGGTATCTTTTGAATATAAATTAACAATATCTGTAGATTTAGTTTTTAGATTCCAGGTTACTTTAGTGCCTTGAGGTACTATGGTGTTTCCTGTATTTTTTAATATTTCGTCCTTCTTTTTGGTATGAGTTGGGTAATCTAAAAACATATCGAAACTCAACAAAGTTGGTACTTTTATAACTTTAATATTATACGATTTGGAAGTAACATTATTAGCAAATAAATTGAAACTAATATTGGTTTTGAGTTGAGAAAAAACATATTCAAATTCTCCAGGATTATTTTGTTTTAAATAATAGGTTTCGTTATTGTAAGTAATTTGTGCATTGTCTGGAATAACATTTCCTTCAGTAATTATTATAAGTTTAAAATCTTTATTTTCAATAGCTTTTAAATTTTCGTTAATGACATAAAATTGAAAAGGCGCAGGAGGTTCGTAAGCAATTTGATAATTTACAACACGCTCATAACTATCGCTAAACAAATTAAAATGCCCAGTAAGCAAAGATGCAAATAAAACACCTACGGGAATTGCTGCGTATTTTAAATATTTTACATTTTTCTTAAAATTTATAGCTAACTTAAAGGGAACTGGTTTAAGTTCGCCTGATTTTTGTTCAATACTTGCTAATAATAATTCTGATTTTGATGTGTCGTTACGAAGCTGAAGCAAGTTGAGCAACTTATC
Organism: uncultured Flavobacteriaceae bacterium; assembly: GCA_964427695.1. Taxonomy (GTDB): domain Bacteria; phylum Bacteroidota; class Bacteroidia; order Flavobacteriales; family Flavobacteriaceae; genus PRS1. The sequence continues at coordinate 1,128 of CAYRVY010000209.1, read as the reverse complement.
ATTAACTTCCGGAAAATGATTCCCTATAATTTTTGAAGCTTCTTCGTGATCAATTCCCTTCTGAAGTTTAAATAATTTAGACAAAGGGAAAACAATAAATCTTAAAAAAAGAGCTGACTCTACAATAATAAAAAACAAAAACAAAATGGTTCTTGCTGTTGTATTAAGCCATAATGTGTATTCTATTAAAAGTATTGCAAAAAAATATAATAGACCGATTGCAAAAAACAAAATGATTCCTTTAATGAGCTCATTAGTATAAAATTTGCTAATGAATTGCTCTAATTTGAATTGTATGTTTTTAAAATTACTCATATAATAAGATTTCCGACTTCTCGGAAATGACAAATCTCTAATCAACTAATCTACAATTTTATTTTAATATATAATTCACTAAATTTGATAAGATTCTGTTAATTTCTAAAATTAGTATAGTAAATTAGATTAACTAAAATAAGGAGATTTCCGTCTTCACGGAAATGAATTAAAAACAATTCAATGAAAGATTTAAAATATCTCGCAGCATTAACAATTCCTATAGCTGCTATTATAAGTATCTTTTTTAAAGAATATTGGTCGTTTTTTACTCTAATTTATGCTTTTGGAATTATTCCGTTATTAGAGTTGATATTACCTTTAAATAATAAAAATTATTCAGAAAAAGAGATAGAAAACAAAAGAGTAAATCCGCTTTTTGATTGGATGCTGTATTTAAATCTTCCAATGGTATTCGGTATTTTGTTTTGGGCTTTGTTTGAGATAAGTTTTAGTGTTCTGGAAACACATGAAATTATTGGGATTGTCCTTTCTGTTGGAATAGTTTTAGGAGTAAACGGAATTAATGTGGCACACGAATTGGGTCATAGATTAACAAGTAAACAACGTTTTCTCGGTAAACTCCTTTTGCTTCCTTCGCTTTATATGCACTTTTTTATAGAGCACAATTTTGGGCATCATTTACATGCTGCTACCAAAGAAGATTCTGCAACAGCAAGATACAATCAAAGCGTGTATTCTTTTTGGGTAACTTCGGTTTTCAGGCAATATGTAAGTGCATGGAAAATTCAAAAGAGTCTTCTTAAAAACAATAATAAAAATTTCTTTTCAATTAAAAATGATATGCTTTGG
>CAYRVY010000208.1:0-4650 GCA_964427695.1 uncultured Flavobacteriaceae bacterium | reverse complement strand
GAGAATGGAACATCAATCTAATTATTGGATTATCATTAGTAATTTCCTCTTCATTGGCAGAAGTATTACTTCCATTATTTTCAGAGGTTCTCATAAAAACAGAAGGTGCTGATCCTTCAGTTGCAAAAACACGTTGGCTATTTTTAAAAACAATATCTCCTCCATCTACTACAGAAATCAAGTCACCGTTATTATTATTAAACCCATTTAGATCTGTGGTAACAAAAAAACCTTGATTAACAGGAATATACTGCCCTGGAATTTTTAATCCTACTGCTCCTGTTGCATTTATTCTAATATCATTAGCAATTGCCGCTACACCACCTGTTAAGTTCCGAGTCGCATATCCACCCACAAAGTCACCTGCGCTATGAGAATTTTCTTCTCCAAAATGATCCCAAAAATATAAAGCTCCATTAAAAATTGTTCCGTTAGTATTATTTCCACCATCGGCAACACTTAAGTTATCTAAAATAAACGCCGTGGCATCTATAGCAGATGGATATGGATTTCCTATTAATCTATCAACCTCTCCTAATGATTTATCGAGTGTTAGAGTAATATCTCCATTATTTGGTATCCCCTTAAAAATATAATTTTGAAAATCGGTAAGGATATTGGCTGCTCCAGATGTACCTTTCATGGTGTAACCTTCTCCTGCTAATAATGATGAGGTTTCGTCTATTGATGTCCATGCGTTAAAATTATCAGAAGCACCATAAAATTTATACATCCAATATGTACTTATGGTTATCGGAATAGGTGGTGTATTTGAATCGGCTGCTGAAAAAGATAAATTAAAAGCTATCATTTGAGATAAAGACGGAATTGTTCCATCATTTAGAACTCCAGATATTAAATAATTAGCGTTTGTGTTTTCAATACCAGTTCCTATTGTTTCAGTATTACCGCTTATTGGACCAACTGAAGATGACCAATAATTATAATTAAAACTGTTTGCTGTACCTTGTTGATCTCTTTCTAAAAAGCCACCACTATCTGCATCCAAAATACTACCTTCTAACTGTATTAATTGCGATTCGCCTTCCAAATCTATAACACCATCCAGTTCTAAATAATGGCTTATTGTTAAACTCTGTCCTGTTCCAGTTCCTGTATTTATATTAACTGTGCCATTAATTGTTAATTTACCTTCTTTTGAAATTAACCCAAGTAAAGAAATATTTCTGTTCCCTGAAGTAATATTATTAGTTAATTCAACTATATTCCAATCAATATTAGTAATACCATCAATTCCTGTTGTATTAGGAATATAAATATCTGTACCGTTTAACCAGGTTGTAATGGCATCCCAACTACCATTACTATCCGTTTCATAAGGTATTGGTGCTGTTACCGACTGTGATGTGTTAATATTAACTGGTATTCCTTGAATAGCATAGCTAGAACTATCAAATGCCGTATTTGAACTTAAAGGATAATAACCACGTAAATTATTCCACAATAATCCTCCAGAAATATTTAATGGTATTATTAGTCCTTTAACAGCATTCACATCTTGTTCTATACTTTGGTTCATCATTTCCCTTATCTGAGCTTCACTGAGTGCTAAATCCCAAATATGAACTTCAAGAATAGCGCCATTGAAAAAATTTATATTCGATGGTGTTGTAGAGTAATTTGTAGTTTTAGCTCCAATTTTAAAACTTTGAGCAGTATTTATAGGTGCTACTGAAGGCGTTCCAGAAATCACTTCTATGCCATCGATATATAATCTAACAGTTGTACCATCATAAGTAGCTGAAATATGATGCCATTCATTATTCGGAATTGCAAAAGGAGATGTAATATTTAAAACTTCGTTGTTGGAATTATCATACCATATTAAATTTGGATAGTTGTTTTTTAAAGCTAAATGATACCCTGTTTTTACTGTAGCATCAATATTTCCTTTAGAAAGTATTGTACCATTTGCTACTGTTGATTCCTGTAAAACCCATGCTTGTAAAGAAAATGAGCTTGTTAAATCATGGTTATCCTCATAATCAATTAATTGATCCACTCCATTAAAATCAATTAAATAATCAATAATATTAATTGAGTAATCTTCAACTTCGCCATCAAACCCAGAATCACAGCTTGATGGATAAGACAGCCATTTTGTTGCTACACGCATACCTGTTAAACCAATAACTGCTGAATTCGGAATTGTAATCGCTAAAGGAGAATTAGATGTAGGTGAGTCTATAACATTAGTTGCAGAGCCCATATCATATTCCTCTCCTGCATCAAGAAAATCACCATCTCTATTCCAATCTATCCAAACATTGGTATAAATTGTATAATTGCCATCTGTATTAACATTTACTGTTAAATTATGTGTTGAGTTTTTGTAAACATTCGTTGACATTGCTGTAAAATCTTCATAAGCATTATCTTTAGGTATTTCATTATCTGCATTACTCAGAGTATTGAAAGAAACTAAAGTAACACTGGTGTCGTAAGTAGTACTTCCATTAGAGAGGCAATATTCGCCTTTTCCTCCTATATTAAAGGTGTAAGGGTCTTCGTCAGAATCATTGTTTGAGATAGATACCGTTGCTAAATGAGTTAAAGATGTTGTGGGATTATATTCTATAGTAAATGTTGTGCTCCCTCCTGGTATTATTGGTGTTGTTGGGTTTGCTGTTAATGTAAAATCGGCAGTATCCCCAGTTATAACAACATATGGACTAATACCCTTTAAGGTTATATTAGTATTTCCTAAATTTTGAATCGTAAAGGTATGTGAAACTGATACTCCTCCTGTGGTTTCTAAATTTCCAAAATCGGTAAAGTCAGCTAATGAAATAACTGCATTCCCATTTGGAATGGTTACACCATTTCCCTGTATATTTATTTCAGGACCAGGAAAAGTTGTTACTAAGCCACTTAAATCTATTATTTGTATTTTATGTGATAATGTATTGTTATTTCTGTGAGCCCAATGAGCTGCTTGTGTTGTAGAGTTTAAATAGTAATTTCTCCAACCTCTACCATATTGTTTTCCATTACCACTAGACGTTGAACTGCCAACAATAAGAGCCTGATTTACATCTGAAAGCCCTGCGGCTGTAATATCAATATTTGTTTGTCCTGCATTTCTTGAGCTGTCTTGAAACCGAGTTACATTTAATCCTGTGTTAACCAATACGTGTACAAAATGTCTGTTGGTTCCATCTGAATCATGATTATTATGAAACGTCCAATCTACTGTTTGATTATTTAACCCAGGATCCACAACAGGCCATAGATCGGAAATAGCATCATTACTGCCGCTATTTGCTATATCACCTCTAAAATGACTAAAAATTGCTGCGTCACTCCAGGAAGTAACATTTGTAGCAGTACCTGTACCATCTGATGCATCTCTTAATATAATTGTTCCTGTATCTCCATTTGAATTTCCAGAATCTCCATGCAAAACTGTCCAGTTAGCTCCTGTAAATTCTACAACTGTAATATATACAGTCACGTTATTATGATAGGAACCCTTTTCTACCCTAAGAGTAGTTGCATTTTCTAAATATGCGATTGCAGTACTCGAATCAGCATCATCATTTGTAGAGTTATTTAGAATTCCTGTTATAAAAGGAATAGATTTGTTTGCATTTGTTATCCCTAATAATGCCTGTGTTGTACTATTAGTTGCTCCATTTAAACTAACCGCATACCTCCCTCTTACTATAAGCTCATTGCCTCCACCTGGTGGACCTATATATTCCCAAAGAGACGTATTAAATCTCATATTTATATTTCGTGAGGCTGATTCTCTATAATAAGTTAAAGTGCTATTATCTGTGAGTTGTCTGGCTCCAGACATATCATCTCCATCTTGGATCCCACTATGTGTACTAGAACCTGCATGTGTTTTACGATTGTTGTTTGCCAAAGCAATAGTGCTATTTAATGAACCAACTGGTGTGAAGTTTGTATTTGTTCCTCCAGTTCGTGCTATATCATCTTGAATATGTTGGACCTTGAAGTCTGCCGTTTGAGCGTTAACAGCATACGTAAATAAGACACAAAAGAACAATGTGACTTTTTTCAATATTTGTTGGATTAATTAATTGACATTGCAATAATAGTAATAATTTTATAAAAACCCGATTAAAAGACAAAAAAAAAGGACAAAACACATTTGCAAAGTCTAAAAACAAATAAAAAATAAGAAGAGATATCTCAATTTAGGCTATTAACTAAATAAGGTCATGGAAACAAGCTTTATAAAATGCTATATTAAAGCAAAGGTAATATGATGCACTTCATATTACAGTCTGTCTCTGGTTAGGTAATAAATAGTATGTGTTATCAAAGCATAACTTTAATCTATTACAGAAATATTCGCCGATTTAAAATTAATTGTATATTTGTCACCGATGCAAAAATACAATCAAATAAAAACATTATTATTATTAGGCATATTCAGTATGTTCCTATTACATCAGGTTGTACCGCATTTGCATCATCAACACGAGAGTCCTCATTCTAATTCAGCTATTGCACATAATGACGACCACCTTCATCACGATACACCAGAAAAAAACGATAATCCCAAAAAAGGTTTTATTGATTTCTTTTTGGCTATGCACGTGCATTCATCAATTTCTAACGAAATTCTCATAACCAAAAAAGATGTTGTTAGACAAA
>CAYRVY010000207.1:0-4655 GCA_964427695.1 uncultured Flavobacteriaceae bacterium | reverse complement strand
CCTATGAAAGGTGGCAATTGGGTGGTCAGTCAGTCGTTATTTAGAACATAGCCATGTTTTATTAAAGTCGAAACTATCATAGGTTTTATACAAACCCAATAAGTATTATCCGAAATTTGTAATTTTAAATCTTTATACTTACCTTTGACGTTAGTAACGCGAAAAGAAACTATGTTAAAATCTTTTGGTGATAAAGAAACACAGAAAATCTGGGAAGGATTTAGGTCTAAAAAGTTACCAAACGAAATTCAAGATATTGCAAGACGGAAACTCAGGATGTTAAATAATTCGCAAGATATTCAGGATTTGAGGATTCCTCCTTCTAATAGACTTGAAAGATTAAGAGGAAAACTTAAAAACTATTATAGTATTAGAATTAATAAACAATGGAGAATTATTTTTATCTGGGACAATGGCAATGCTTTTGAAACAGAAATAATAGATTATCATTAAAATAGTAATTATGAGCAATTTAAAAAACATACATCCTGGAGAAATATTACTTGAAGAATTTCTTAAACCTTTAGAGATAACGGCATACAGGCTTTCTAAAGACACTTTTATTCCTCAAACTAGGATAAGTGAAATAATAAAACAACGCAGAAGAATAACTGCTGATACTGCTTTACGGTTAGCAAAATACTTTGGTAATTCTGCGAAATTTTGGTTGGGTTTACAAGATGATTTTGATATTGAAGAAGAGCAGAAAAACAAAAAGGATGAACTGAATAACATTCAAACCATAACAAATAATGCTGCCTGACATGATTGTTATTTCCTACTCAACAGCCTTAAACAAAATAGAAGTTTTATTAAAGTCGGAAGCAGCATTTATGACGCTTCTAAATTCATTATAACTGTTTACATTATACTCGTTAGATTTATAAAACTCTTGTATTGTAATTACAATAGTATTGCCTTCTAATTTATAACTGGATTCGAATTTGCAAATCTTTTCTCCTGTAACCGATTTAAAACTCTTATAAATATTTAAAACTTCAAGACCTTCGGCAGTATAACCTTCGGGAATATGTATTTTAATATCGTAATCGTATTGATTTGGATATTGCATTTCTATTGGGTTAACACGCTCTATCTCTTGATATAATTCGCTTTGTGTACCAATTACTTTTCCTATTTGAAAGATGTAGCTTTCTCCAGCTTCTTCAAGTAGAGATTCTGAAATAATAGTAGATTTTATAATAAAAGGCAAATTATATTCTAACGAATTCATGTCTATGTTTTCGGTTTCAAGACTTTTTACCACTTTATCTTCAATACCAGAACTTGTTAAATAATCTTCATATTCTTTGATGCCTTGTTCTGTAGATAAGTTTAATATGGCTTTGCTTGTTACAGCCCAATGTCCTGTATGTTCTTGGTATTGTTTAAGGGTTACTTTCTCCATTTCTGTATCAAAAGTAATATTTGTGTTTCTTACAATACGGCTATAATTGGGATCGGATTGTATTATTTCACTAAAATAATATTCAAAACTTTCAGTAATAAATAAGCCATAATTGCCTAATATTTGAAAAGGTGCTTCACCAACTCTATATTCTATCCTGTCTGGTGCTATATATTTTTCTTCGGTTGGTAAATAAATAAGAAAATCCCGAAGCATATTTGGTGTAAAAAAATCGGGATCGAATTTGTAGGTAAACCGATTTGCAGTAATCACAATTTCGAATTCTATATCTAAAGCTTTCAAGAAATGCGTATAGACTTTCATTATGCCATAATCGCTAGATGTTCTGTTTTTTAAGATATATTCTAAATCGGTGAGTTCTGCATTGTTATTTTTTACAATAGTGAAGTTAGATTTAATAAAATTGTCGATGAGTGATGCTTTCTCGAAAGTAGTTTTGTCTAAACCCTCATCAATCAAATTATCAATATCGGATTTTATCAAAGACGATTCTTCTTCAGGAAAAAACCTACTTCCAACATTAGTTACAACATTGTTCCAGAACATCTCTTGTGTAATATTTTGATCTTTAGGAAAACATTGATATACAACGGCAATTTTATTAGCATTAGGAGTTGCGTATTCTTCTTCAATCATTGCAGGTAAGTCTTTAAGAGTAAGCAATTTTGCTAGTTTACCTTCAACAGTTATAGTTTCAAAAGCAGTTTCGGTTCTATACGCTTTAACTCTGGCGTTTAAATCTCCTGTTATGAATAAAAATTGTGCTTTTTTAATAAAGTAATTGCTTTGTAGAGTTTCGGTTCCATGCATGTCGTATTCTTTTTCTACAGTATATAATACTTCAATTTCGGAATTTTTTTCAACACCTTCAATAGCAAATATCTTAAAATCTCCATATTTTTCAACATTATTAACTTCTTTAATATTGTCTTTATTTAGGAGTGTTATCTTTCCGTCAGCATTTATAGTCCTTGCTTTAATGTCTATAACCTTTTTTACATTCCGCATTGGAACATAAACTGTATTATGCTTACTTATTCCTTTTTCGTTATTAACTCTGGTTATGGTATGTGTCGTTTCGTAGCTGTTTAAATTTTGAGAAAACATACTTTGTTGGTATTCTACAATATATTTTTCCAGAATGCCAACAGAAGCTAATTTTAGTTCGGCTGATGTGAGGTCATGAAGCTTTGGGTTTTCTTTCCAATCGTAAGTCTTATAGTGTTGTGCAAAAGTGTTAGTTGTTGCAATAAATAAGATGAATATTATTCTTTTTATCATAAATTCTTTTCTATTATTATACTTTTTTTATAGGCTTTTGTGAGGCTTTTAATAAAATCATTCCAAGTTTGAAAATCTTCATTTTGTACACTTAATGTATTTATATAAATACTTTTATTCTGAATGATTGTGTTGTCTTTTTGGGTGTAGGTTATGTTATAACCATATTCTGGGTTATCGAAAAATAAATCTTCTGGAATATGACTCGCTTTATAACCTTTTGGAATAGTAAAGGTAGTCGTATAATTTTTTTTGAATTTATTATCGATTTTCATACTGTACTTTCTGTTTTCTATATCAATCTTACTTTTAGCCAATACACGATCTATATTTAAGTTAATATAGGTTTTATTGGCAACAGTTTTTGCATAGTTATCTATAGATAGATCATAACTTAACACCAGAGGAGTGGCTTTATTATCGAAGTTCTCTATTTTAATATTATTGTAATTGGTTTTATTATTTCCTAAAGCCAGAGTGGTATTTAGAAATTCTTCTTCTGTTTTATCGTCTTTTTTATAAGTATAATCTGTTATAAAATCTACTTTTTCATATCCTGTAAATGTTCTTTTTTCTGAAACCCTAACCATACCATTATCTAAAGCAAAAGCACTTGTAATATTAGAAACACTTTTAGAAGCATCTTGAATAGGAACTTTAATAACTTTAAAAGCATCTGTATTAAGACCTAAAAGTGCTTCCTTTGTTTGTATAAAAGCACTCGGCATACCAAAGGGTACAAAACTATCGGTAGCATCTAAAAAGATGGTGTCGTTTTCAATAATAGTAGCAGTAATCATGTGGTTATCGACCATTGGTGTTGGTACTTCAAAGTAGGAGTATGGTCTATTTCTTGTTCCTAACCATGTTCGGTAAGATTCTATACCAACATGATTAAGCATTTCGTAAAGTAGATTTGCCATATCTTTACAATCGCCATAGCGTTTGTCACTAACACTTGCAGCTCCTCTTGGAATAAAACCACCTAAACCATCTACAAAAGCGACATAAGTAATATTGTCTTGTACCCAATTAAAAATTGCTTCAGCTTTTTCGCGTTTAGTTGTATGTGTTTTTACAATATTATCAGCAATTGCATATACTTTGTCTAAAGATTTTACGTCGATTTGTTTCACTAATGAAACATACCATTTATACAAATCACTTACATCGTTTAAAACATTATGCGTTTTGCCTTTTAGCTCATAATTTTTTATATACAAAATAATATGAGGTAGATAATAAAGAACTTCTTCACTGTTTTCTTCACCCTGAAATCCTTTAATATTATTTACAGTCCAAGTATAGAGATAATTTTTATTTAAAGTTTCTTTCTTAAAAGCTATAGAAATATCTTCAGTATTGAAATCGATATATCCAATTTCTACATTTTTAGGAAACTCAATAGATAACTTTACACTTTTAGTTGGGACATAAGTTCCAAAACGAAAAAGCCCTAAAAAGCGAGGATCTTTAATGACCTCTTTATAATGCAAGTTTGTAATAGCGCCTTTAGTAACGGCTGGGAATGTAAAATTTTTAGACTTCTGATCGCTATAAAAAATACCATTATCAAATTCTCGTTTCGTTTCTATATAATCTACATGTATTGTTTTTTTAGTGTTTGGTAAAAAAGTAAATGCGTTAATATCTTCAACCGAAGTAAAACTATCAAATCCTAGAGATTCATTAGCAAAATATAATTTTTTTGCAGTTAAATATTCAGCTTGTTTCGAAATTTGTTTAGAAATATCAAAAGAGTTTTTTGATAATTCTATTTTAATATATTCATGTCTTTTTAAATAAATAAAGTCTTCGTTAGAAAAATCTTGAGCGAAAACTATAACAGGAAAAAACAGCATTAAAAGGGCTCGTTTCATTATTTTAAAATTAATCTAGAGAATTCCCCGACGCTTGCGTCGGGTGTAGCGTAAAGATAGCTATT
>CAYRVY010000206.1:0-4680 GCA_964427695.1 uncultured Flavobacteriaceae bacterium | reverse complement strand
ATGATTAGAGGTTATGGTCATACAGGGTTTACATCTACAAAAACAAATGATGAACATGAAACAACAAAAGAATCAACCTTTGATGGAGGAACTTTTGCACCTATTTTCTTATTTAAACATAATGATAGATTAATGTTTGAAGCAGAACTTGAATTTGAGTTAAGTGATGGTGAATTTGAAATAGGTTTCGAGTATGCTAACTTTATGTATGATATTAATGATTATATAACCGTAAGAGCAGGTAAATTTTTATTACCCTTTGGTACATTTATGGAACGCTTACATCCCGCTTGGATAAACCGATTTACAAGTAGACCCCTAGGCTTTGGTCATGGCGGCATTGCTCCGGGCTCAGAAGTTGGAGTTGAATTAAGAGGTGCTTTTTATTTAGGAAACACAAAATGGAATTATGCAACCTATGTAACTAATGGACCAACCATAAAAGATGGTAGCCATGAACCTGATGAAGCAGGAATGTTATCCTTTGAAAATTTAATGGATAATAATACGAGTAAAGCTTTTGGTGGACGTATAGGATTTTTTCCTTTTTCGGATTCTTCAACCGAGTTGGGATATTCTATATATACCACAAAAGGAACTGGCGAAAAAGATTCAGAATATGAAAAAACAGGAGCTTTTTTATATGCTTTAGACTTCTCTTTTGTGAAACAAATAAACCCATTAAATGGACTTGTAGATGTAAAAGCACAGTATAACAATTCTAAAGTTGAGGATGCTTTTTATACAGAAACTCATGACGATGGAGATGTTGAAGAATATACTTTTGATAATGAAAGCAACTCTTTTTACGTACAATTAAGTTATCGCCCAACAATGTCTGGAAATGATTTTGTTAATAAATTAGAGTTTGTAGGAAGATATTCAGAATATAACACTCCCGAAGGGGCCGAATGGGAATCGCAATCATCACAATATTCGTATGGATTAAATTACTGGTTAAGCTGGCGATCCCTAATTAAATTAAGCTATGAAACTTCCAGTATTGAAGGAGGTCATGGTTCTGATGGATTATCAAAAGTAAAAACATTTTCTATCCATTGGGCAATAGGATTTTAATTAACTTAAATAAAAGAAAGATGAAAACATTTAAAATATTTGGAATAGCAGCAATTATAATTGGAGTATTGGCTACATTAACATTTGCATCTTGTTCAGTAGAAAAGGCAGCAGCTTACAAAAGCAGATCTGGTGCACAATTATGGGGAGAAAATTGTATGAGATGTCATAGCACGCCCTCTCCTTCAAGTTATAATGATGTAGATTGGAGTACAATAGAAATGCATATGAAAGTTAGAGCTAACTTAACTGCAGACGAATCAAAAAAGATTTTTGATTTTTTAAGAACAGCTAATTAATTTTTTTAATAAGAAATCGCCTAAATTTTTAGGCGGTTTCTTTTTTTAATGATAAGCATTAAATATATTAGAAGCTTCGTTATAAGCGCTTTCAAAACTTAAAGCATCTAAATTATTTAAGGTTTTACGTTTCGTAAAATACGATACTAATTTTTCGGTAGGCATATTTCCTGTTAGTTCGTCTTTTGCCATTGGGCAACCTCCAAAACCTTGTATAGCACCATCAAAACGTCGGCAACCAGCTTTATAGGCTGCATCTACCTTTTCGAACCAAGAACTTGGAGTTGTATGCAAATGTGCACCAAATTCTATCTCAGGATATTTAGAAATTAAATTTGAAAACAAATACTCAATATTTTCAGGATTCGAGCTTCCTATAGTATCACTCAACGAAATAATTTTAACACCCATTTTACCCAAACGCTCTGTCCAATCGCCAACAATATCAACATTCCAAGGGTCTCCATAAGGATTGCCAAAACCCATAGATAAATAAGCTACAACCTCTTTATTGGTTCTATCTGCAATATTTAAAATCTCTTGAAGTGTCACTACGGATTGCGCTATGGTTTTGTGAGTATTTCGCATCTGGAAATTTTCTGAAATAGAAAACGGATAGCCTAAATAATCAATTTGTTCGAAATTTGAAGCATCAATTGCTCCACGAGTATTGGCAACAATAGCTAATAATTTACTAGTGGTGTTAGATAAATCTAATTGTGATAAAACATCTGCTGTATCAACCATTTGAGGGATGGCTTTTGGCGATACAAAACTGCCAAAATCTATAGTATCAAAACCAACCCGAAGTAAGGATTGAATATATTTCACTTTTTTCTCTGTTGGAATAAAGTCTTTGATACCTTGCATAGCATCGCGAGGACATTCAATAATCTTAATTTTATTTGGCATTATATTAATTTAATACTATGATAAAAATACTATTAATTTTGTAAAACATTCATGAGAAGTGATTACAAAAAGAAACTACAAATTAAGCTTTTTAAGCAAAGTCTTATTAATGCCTTTAATGAGTTTTGGACCTTCATAAATAAATCCTGTGTAAAGCTGAATTAAATCGGCTCCAGCATCCAGTTTTTCTAAAGCATCATTAACCGAATGGATACCTCCTACTCCAATAATCGGGAAGGATTTATTGCTTTTTTCTGCTAAAAAACGAATTACTTCAGTAGAGCGATTAGTTAAAGGTTTTCCGCTTAAACCACCAACTTCTTCTTTGTTTTTAGATTGCAACCCTTCTCGAGAAATAGTTGTATTTGTCGCAATAACTCCATCAATTTTAGTGTCAGTAACAATATAAATAATATCTAATAATTGTTCGTTGGTTAAATCTGGAGCAATTTTTAAAAGTATTGGTTTTGGACTTCTCAACTGCTTCCGATATGTATCGGAACGAAGAGACAACTTTTGGTTTTCAATTTGCAAATCTTTTAAAAGTTTTGTCAAAGGCTCTTTTTCTTGTAAGGCTCTTAAATTTGGTGTGTTTGGCGAGCTTACATTTACTACAAAATAATCGACATAGTTAAATAAAGCCTCAAAACATATTTTGTAATCTTTAACAGCTTCTACGTTTAAAGTAGCTTTGTTTTTGCCAATGTTTCCACCAATTAAAACTCTAGAACCTGTCCTGAGTGCAGTCGAAGGATTACGTTTTAAACGCTTAACAGCTTCCAAAACACCTCCATTATTAAATCCCATTCTGTTAATAATTGCTGAATCTTCTATTAATCTAAACAAGCGTTTTTTAGGATTTCCTTCTTGAGGCTTTGGTGTAAGCGTTCCTATTTCAATAAAACCAAAACCAAAATTAGAAAGCTCATTAAACAATTTTGCATCTTTATCAAAACCAGCAGCAAGACCAACAGGATTGTTAAAGGTCAACCCAAATAAATTTCGTTCTAAACGTTTATCGTTTACAACATATAAACTTCTGATTAGATTAGGAATTAAAGGAATTTTACTAACAAATCTAATTAATGCGAATGTAAAATGGTGTACTTTTTCAGGATCAAAACAAAAAAGCAATGGCCGAATTAAGAGCTTGTACATGAAGTGAAATTTGACTGTAAAAATACGTTAAATCCAATCAACTAAAAAGAAACTAACACAACACTTGTTGCTTTAAAATTGGTTGATTATTTTTGAATAAATTCAATTCCGAATGATAGAAAAACAACATATAATAGATCGTTTTGTTAGTTATGTTATCATAGACACCGAAAGCGATCCAAACTCCAATACAACTCCAAGCACACAAAAACAATGGAATCTGGCAAAAAAATTAGTTAAAGAACTCAAATCTATAGGAATGCAAGATATAAGCATTGACGAAAACGCTTACATTATGGCGACTTTGCCATCTAATGTTAATCATGATGTGCCAGTTATTGGTTTTATTTCTCATTTTGATACGTCTCCAGATTTTACTGCTGCCAATGTAAACCCTCAAATAATAGAAAATTACAATGGCGAAGACATTATTTTAAATGCTGAAAAGAACATTGTGTTATCTCCTAATTATTTTGAAGACCTACTACTCTATAAAGGACAAACGCTAATCACAACAGATGGTACAACCTTACTTGGCGCAGATGATAAAGCAGGAATTTGCGAAATTATTTCTGCTATGGAGTACCTAATCAACCATCCAGAAATTAAACATGGTAAGATAAGAATTGGCTTTACTCCTGATGAAGAAATTGGTCGTGGTGCGCATAAATTTGATGTGAAAAAATTTGGAGCAGCTTGGGCTTATACTGTGGATGGAAGTCAGGTTGGAGAATTAGAATACGAAAATTTTAACGCAGCAGGAGCAAAAATAAAAGTGAATGGTAAAATTGTGCATCCTGGTTACGCCAAAGGAAAAATGGTGAATTCCATGTATTATGCCACCGAATTTATCAATGCATTACCAAGCAGAGAAACTCCTGAATTAACTGAAGGCTACGAAGGTTTTTTTCACTTATATACTATTGAAGGGAACGTAGAAGAAACCAGATTACAATATATAATCCGTGATCATGATAAAGGTAAATTTGAAGCCAGAAAAATTTTAATCAAAAAAATTGCAAACGATATTAATGAAAAACATGGTAGGATTGTAATCGAAATAGACCTAGAAGATCAATATTATAATATGAAAGAAAAGGTAGAACCTGTAATGCATATTGTAGATATTGCTGAAGAAGCTATGAAACAACTAAATATTAAACCACTTATTAAACCCATTCGTGGAGGTACAGATGGCTCGCAATTAAGTTACAAAGGATTACCTTGTCCAAAT
>CAYRVY010000205.1:0-4697 GCA_964427695.1 uncultured Flavobacteriaceae bacterium | reverse complement strand
ATTTAAAAGTAATGCTAATTCGTAAAAGGCATTTAAAACTGTTCTAACAAATAATTTATTAAATCTGTGGTAGTTACTATACCTACTAATTTATTACTATCTACAACTGGAATAGCATGAAATTCTCTTTTTGACAATATTTCAGCAACTTCTTTTACTGTAGTTGTAGAAGTTACACTAACCACATTTTTAGTCATAACCTGCTCTATAGTAAACATATTATAAACTATAGCATCTATAGTTTCTTCTTCTTCATCAACAGCATCAGCAAAGCTAATTCGAAGCAAATCTGTGTAACTTAATATTCCAATAATAGTTTCTCCACTTACTACAGGAATATGTCGAATATGATGAGATTTAAACAAATATTCAGCGGTTTCTAAACTATCACTTTGCTTTAAAGTAATGACCTCTTTAACCATTATTGCAGATACAAATACGTTTTTTATCATCTTTTTATGGTTTAAAATTCATTTTAAATATAAAAAAATTATTTCAAAAAAAAATGATAAAAATCATATAAAAAGGGTAATTAATATTAGAATAGTTGAAATACTGATTTAATTGATTTGTTTTTCATCTGTTCACTTTTCTGAAATGACACTATGTTGCTATTTTGTTTGAATAGCATTTTATTTTGTGTGTAAGTTTTTCCATAGGTTACGACTTTTAACATATAGAATTGTATTCGATGAAACTGAACTATTTATTTCTTTTAATCTGTTTTCTTATAGTTAGCTCTTTAAATAGTCAAACTTGTTGCTCTGGCGGAATACCTATGTCTAATAATTTAGGATTGGAAAATTTAGGAAAAGGAGTTCTTCAGGTAGGTCTAAATTATGACTTCAATAATTTAAACACCTTAAATGCAGGTACAACAAATCTCAAAGATGATTCTCGGCAACGTATTACGCATTCGGTTCTTTTCAATGCGGATTATTCTTTTACTAATGACTTGTCAATAGAAGCCTTATTTACTTGGGTAAATCAAAGGCGTATTATTGACCAATTCGGAAATACTGATTTACAGCAAACCAACGGTATTGGTGATGCAGTTATTATGACCAAGTACAGATTTACTAAAATATTAGGAGAATCAAGTTCTATTAGTATAGGTATAGGAGCTAAAATTCCGCTCGGATCATTTGAAGAAGTTAATAATATTGGAATAACCTATATCGCAGATTTACAACCAGGAAGTGGAGCTTGGGATATGATTCTTTTTAGTTCGTTATCAAAGAATTTTGATTTTAGACCAACCGCGACCTTTTCTGCCAGAACTATATATCGATCAACAGGATCGAATAGCGACTATTTGGGTGGAGCTCAAGTATATGAATACGGCAATGAAATTCAGCTTTTTGTAGGGGTCTCTGATCAATTTTTAATCTTTGGTAAAAAATTGATTTCTCCAAGCCTATCTGTAAAGTATAGAAATGCCAAAAGAGATGAGGTAGACGGTATTGAGTTAAATAACACCGGTGGTAATTGGATTTTTATACTACCAGGTATATCAATTAATATATCTCAAAACACTTCATTTCAGGTCAAAGCAGAATTACCCATTATTAGTAATGTTGATGGTACTCAATTAACACCTACTTATAGATTATCGGGTGGGTTTTTAATGAAATTTAACCTAAAAAAGAATAAAATTAATTTTAATAACACTCAATTATGAAAAAGTTTATAGTATTAATATTTTGTATTCCCTTTTGTTATTATTCTTGTAGTAGTAGTGACAATAGTTCATTTGATGATACAAATCAAGTGGATTCAGATGATCCAAATAGTGGAAATTCGAATAACGATTGGCTAATACCTTTATCTCAAGTTAGAGATGGTGGCCCAGGAAGAGATGGAATTCCATCAATAGACAACCCAAAATTTTTAAGTGTTAGTGAAGCTGAAGCACAAGATTTGATACGTGAAGAATTTAGGGTGATTGGTATAAAAATTGGAAATAATGTAAAAGCTTATCCCCATTTTATTTTAGATTGGCATGAGGTCGTTAATGATGAAATAGGAAATGCATCAGTAGCAATTACCTACTGTCCTTTAACCGGATCAGGAATTGGGTGGAATAGATTTTTGAATGGTACTAAAACTACATTTGGTGTTTCAGGTCTTTTGTATAATAATAATGTAATTCTTTTTGATCGGTTAACGAATAGTAATTGGTCGCAACTCTTACTTAAGAGTGTGAATGGATCTTTAATTGGTCAGAAACCTGAAATATTTAAAGTTGTCGAAACCAATTGGTTTATCTGGAAATCGATGTATCCTGAAACCAAAGTTTTAAGCACAGATACGGGGTTTTCTAGAAGTTATGATGTTTATCCCTATGGAGATTATCGGACTAATAATGACAATTTGATCTTTCCCTTAAGCCGAGACGATAATCGGCTTCCGAGAAAAGAAAGAGTTCATGCTATAATAACAAACGAGAGCGCAAAAGCGTATAGGTTTAATTCTTTTATTGGAGGTAAGGTTATAAGAGATGTTTTTCGAGAAAAAGAATTATTACTTGTTGGAGGTAATGAAACAATTGTTTCTTTTGAACTAGATAGTGAATTGAGTTTATTAGAATTTGAATATGTTTTGAATGGATCTGAAGCCTATTTTAAGGATAATGAAGGATCGGAATGGAATGTATTTGGAGAAGCAATTTCGGGACCAAGAACGGGTCAAACCCTCAAACCCACCGAGTCATTTATAGCTTATTGGTTTTCGATTGGGGCATTTTATCCAAACGCAGAAATTTTTGAATAATTTAAAGTAAAAATTTGATTTCTAACATTAGCATTACAGAAGCTAATGGTTTCCCTTACAATTTACAACGCGTTAAGTCATTAATAAAAGCTTATTTAAATTAACTTTTTATGTTGCTCAAATATTTCAATCGTTTTAGGCGATATATCTCCTAACCTGAGTTCGATTAAAAAATTACAAGTTGATTTGAATCAACTGTTTGGTATTTTATAGATGGTTTTTTGCAAGAAGCTATATGCAATAAGCCCTGCAATGATATTGGTTGAAAAATTTCCAAAGCTTCTATGTCTGGAATGTTCAATTTGACAAATATTTTTTAGTTCGTCATTTACAGTTTCAATGATTGAGCATTTTCTGAGCAGTATTTTATCACTGATAGTCATTAAAGAGCTTTTCATATTATTTTTAATCTGAGTAATTAAATGAACTCCATCTACAAAAAGAGTTTGCATAAGTTCTTTACCAATATTACCCTTTATCTGCAAATAGTTTTCCAAATATTTTATCCAAAAAACGTTGCTTTTTTAAAGGAGTTCTGTCGTCCACATTTGCTTGAGTTATGGTAAAATTCAAAATTTCTCCTTTGTCATTTATAACGATGTGAAGTTTGAATCCGTGAAACCATCCCATAGTAAATTTACCTGTGGTAGCAATCCCTTTGAATACTTTATTGTTCCTCCTTCGTTTTGATTTACATACTCTAATTGGAGTAGAATCAACAAGTCTTTAAAAACAAAGGCATAGGCATTAGTGATTGTTGCATTAGTTCTGTAAATCTATTCTAAGATACGGTCTTAGGAAAATCATCTTTCATGTGCTTTTGAATATAGAAAATGTAGAAGTGTTTAAAGGTTCTAAAACCACTCAATTGAAAAAGAATCATAATAGTAATTACTTCGCTTTTAGCCATAATCGATGGTCGCTTAACTGGATTGCCAAGCATGTTTCTTCAACAACTAGGTCATATTGTTTACAAAATTCATCAACTAAACAAAATATTTCAGTAACTTTAGCGTAGATTATCATAGATAAGTTTTTGGGTTAATAGATTGATTATCAAAATTTTAATTTACTAAAAATCTATCTATTTTTCAATAAAAACGTCATGTAATATTAATCGAATTCAGGTTGCTATTAAAATCACATTACACTAAAGTTCCTTACATAATTGAAAATACTATTAGAATTTCTAATGAACGACCCCGAAGCAGAGCTTCGAGGTATCAAGCGGAAGAAAAACTTATTTTTAATTTTATGAAAACCATCTGTTTTCAAACTTTCCTCTTGACCCCGAGGTAGAACCTCGAGGAATTCTTTATATTAAGCTAACCGATCGTTTATTTGTATTTGAAACTACAATTTTTGATAAAAAACGTAATTTTATAATTGTAAAAAGAGTGTTCTGTCTTACTGTTTCAGGGTAATCTTTATAACACCGCCGGCACCTCTTGATCCATATAGGCTAGTTTTACCTTTTTCAATAACAATAGATTTAATGTTAACAGGAGCAATATGAGCTAGACTATGTACTTCAGAACCATTAACTAAAAAAATTGGCGGAAAACCATCAATTGAAGTAATTCTACCTCCCGTCCCTCTTATCCTAATGGTTTCTCCTACTACTAGAACATTTAGAAATTTTGATTTAAGCAACTCAAAAATATCACTGTAATTATCATAATTCTGTTCTTTATCTTTATTTCTTAATCTTGAAATATTATAACCTGATCGAACTAATTCTTCCTCCGTCACTACATTGTTATCTATTGGAAAAATAAAATTTATTTTATCCTGTCCAGTATAATCCATATCCATAATGCCATGATTCATCGAAACAACAGTTATAATTTTATTTTTTAGATTCAGTTTAATTTTATATAATCCATTTTTATTTGTTTTTACCCTTGTTTTTAAAGAGTCAACAA
>CAYRVY010000204.1:1382-4711 GCA_964427695.1 uncultured Flavobacteriaceae bacterium | reverse complement strand
TTACTTTTTATTGCATTTATATCCCATTTTTTTACTGGCGAAGCTGATCAAAGTATTCAAAACGAATTCACTTCAAGAGAGGCTAAAGCCGAAAACTGGTTAAGAAAAGTTGGTGCTTGGGTAAGCTATTTGTTTATTTATAGAGGGTTTGGTGTCGCCTCATTTATTTTTTCAGTATTAATTTTTATTTCTGGAATCTATGTGCTTCTTAATATTAGAAAATCAAGATTAGGTCGTAATTGGTTTTGGGGAACCCTCATCGTAATATGGACTTCTATACTTTTTGGTTTCCTTGCAAATAAAAATCTGTTATTAGGTGGCACAATTGGCTTTGAAATGAACGATTTGCTTCAAGACTATATTGGTAAAATTGGAACTGCACTTCTTCTCGTTTTAGGATTAATTACTTATCTCGCTATTAGATTTAAAATAACAACACAGCATTTTGGAAAATTATTTAAATCAGCAAAAAAAGAAATAAAGGATGAGTTTAGCACAGAAACTGAACATGAGTTTGTTCCAATAGATAGTGATTTATCAGCTGAAGCTAATGATATTAAATCTGCATTTGAATTACAATTAGAAAATTTAGAGCCTACAATTGCACACCATTCTAAAATTGATAAAAAAGAAGAAGAAACTATTGAAGATAATATAGAAATCGAAATTAAAACTTTATCTGAAGAAAAATCAGAGACAGATAATCTTGCTAACAAACTTGTAGAAGACTTTGGGAAATTTGATCCTACTTTAGAGCTTGGCAGTTATCAGTTTCCACCATTAGGATTATTAAAAAAATACGAAGGAGAAGAGATTACGGTAAATAAAGATGAGTTAGAAGAAAACAAAAATAAGATTGTAGAGACACTTAATAACTATAATATTGGTATTTCAAGTGTTAAAGCCACTATAGGTCCAACAGTAACGCTTTACGAAATTATTCCTGTTGCTGGTGTACGGATTTCTAAAATTAAAAATCTAGAAGACGATATTGCACTATCTCTTTCAGCACTTGGTATTCGTATCATCGCTCCTATTCCAGGAAAAGGTACTATTGGTATAGAAGTTCCAAATAAAAATGCAACTATTGTATCGATGTATTCTGTAATAGCGTCACAAAAATTTCAGAAAGCTGAAATGGAATTACCTATTGCATTAGGAAAAACCATTAGTAACGAGACCTATGTTGTCGATTTGGTTAAAATGCCTCATTTACTTATGGCAGGAGCTACAGGACAAGGAAAATCGGTTGGGTTAAATGCAGCATTAACATCGTTGATCTATAAAAAACATCCAGCAGAAGTAAAATTTGTTTTAGTAGATCCTAAAAAAGTAGAACTCACTCTTTTTAATAAAATTGAACGTCACTATTTAGCAAAACTTCCAGATAGCGAAGAAGCCATAATTACAGATAATACTAAAGTTATAAATACTTTAAACTCACTTTGTATTGAAATGGACAATCGTTACGAGATGCTCAAAAATGCTTTTTGTCGTAACATTAAAGAGTATAACACTAAGTTTAAAGCACGAAAACTAAACCCTAACGATGGTCATCATTTTTTACCATACATCGTTTTAGTAATCGATGAATTTGCTGATTTAATTATGACTGCTGGAAAAGAAGTAGAAACACCTATAGCACGTTTAGCTCAATTGGCTCGTGCTATTGGCATACATTTAATTATTGCAACGCAAAGACCTTCTGTAAATGTAATAACAGGTTTAATAAAAGCAAATTTTCCAGCTCGAATTGCATTTAGAGTGACTAGTAAAATAGATTCGAGAACTATTTTAGATGGTTCTGGAGCAGACCAACTCATTGGTCGAGGAGACATGCTTTATACACAAGGAAACAATCTTATTCGCATACAATGTGCTTTTGTAGACACTCCTGAAATAGAACGTCTTACAGAATTTATTGGCTCACAAAAAGCATATCCAAATGCACACTTGCTTCCGGAATATATTGGTGAAGAAAGTGGCACAAGTCTTGATGTAGATATTTCGGACAGAGATCAACTGTTTAAACAAGCTGCCGAAATAATTGTTGTTGCTCAACAAGGTTCTGCTTCTTTATTACAACGCAAGCTAAAATTAGGCTATAACAGAGCAGGAAGGTTAATAGATCAGTTAGAAGCCGCAGGAATTGTTGGTCATTTTGAAGGTAGCAAAGCAAGGCAGGTTTTAGTACAAGATTTAGTTGCTTTAGATCAACTTTTAGAAAACGAAAGGCAATAAAAAAGTAACGTTTAATTAATAAAAAGATACCCACTTTCGTGGGCAGTATTATGAAAAGAATAATAGTGCTTTTAGTTTTATTTATAAGTGCAACAATCTTTGCTCAAAATTCTTCTGAAGCAAAGTCACTACTTGATGAAGTTAATGCTAAAGTAAAATCTTATGAAAATATTTCTATAGATTTTAAATATGTTTTAAACAATTCTGAAGAAAACATTAGTCAAGAAACAAGAGGTAATGTTGTTATGCAAGATGAAAAGTACGTGTTAAATGTATTAGGAATTACCAGAATATATGATGGCAAAACGCTTTACAGTATAAGTCCTGAAGATGAAGAGGTAACCATATCTTCTGAAAACATTGAAGATGAAAATACTATTACACCAAGTAAAATGCTTTCTTTTTATGAAAACGGATATAATTATAGCATGGATATTATTCAAAATTTAAATGGCAGAAAAATACAATATATAAAATTGCTTCCTATAAATTCCAATTCAGAAATTAAACATGTGTTATTAGGAATAGATATTAAAACCAAACATATCTATAATTTAATTGAGATTGGCAGTAACAATACAAAAACAACACTTACTGTTAATTCTTTTAAAACAAATGAACCCTTATCAAAAACCTTGTTTACCTTTGATGAAAGTAAGTACAAAAATTATTACATCAATAAATTAGATTAGGTTTTCCCAGTGAAAATTTTAGATAGATACATACTCACTACGTTTTTAAAAACTTTTTTTAGCATGTTTATTATTCTCATGTTAATTTTTGTTTTACAAGCTGTATGGCTATATATAAGTGAACTCGCCGGTAAAGATTTAGAAATAGACGTTGTAGCAAAATTTTTACTATATGTTACTCCTAGACTTGTAGTTTTAGTTTTACCTTTAACTATTTTGCTAACTTCTATAATGGTATTTGGAAGCTTTGCTGAAAACTATGAGTTTGCAGCAATGAAATCTACCGGAATATCCTTGCAACGAGCCATGAAAACCCTTAGCATTTTTATTGTAGGATTAGCAATTACCACTTTTTTCTTTGCAAACAATGTAATGCCTTGGGCCGAATTTAATTTT
>CAYRVY010000204.1:0-1282 GCA_964427695.1 uncultured Flavobacteriaceae bacterium | reverse complement strand
ACAAATAATAAGTACTAAACAAAGATCAATAGCTTTAAGAGAGAAAAACATTAATAAACACATTATTTCTCTTTATGAAAAATTTGCTTTAGGCTTTGCTTGTATCATCTTGTTTTTTATTGGCGCACCATTAGGAGCACTAATTCGTAAAGGTGGTTTTGGTATGCCTCTTATTATTGCTGTCGTTTTATTTTTAAGCTATCACTTTATAGGCATCTTTGCTAAAAATAGTGCAGAAGATGGTAGTTTAAATCCTATTGTTGCCTCTTGGTTTTCTACATTATTAATGCTTCCCTTAAGTATTTATCTTACAAACAGAGCCACAAAAGATAGAAGTTTACTTAATTTAGATAGTGTTTTAGTTCCACTAAAAAAAATATTAAGCAATAAGACTGTTGCTCCAGTAAACAGCAATGTATTTCTAGATGAAAATTCCGAAGCGTATTCTAATTTAAATAGTTACTCTAATAAAAACCTTATAGATATAATTAAAAACTATAGACAATACGATTTTGATGATAGTTATAGAAACACATCCTTACTTCTACTTAACAACAGGGGCATCACAGAAGAAGAATTACGCTTTGGAGGAAATCTTGTTAACGAAAATTATGAAAATGCGCTTCGTTACAAAATAGATTATGATGAAAATTCCAGTATAGCTTTTAAGCTCTATTTTATAACATTAGCATCCCAAATAATTGGAGCTGTTTTAAATAATAATGGTTTTCCTATAATTGGTAAACTATTAATTATTCTTGGTACTGTGGCTACACTATTATATCTAATTTCTTTTTTTAAAGCCTTTATAAGTCAATCTAACTTTTATAAAATTCTTGGAGGTAAAGCAATGTCGAATGCGGTAGTTCTTATTCTTCTTGGAATTCCTTTATACTTTATTTATCATTTCTATTTTAAGAATAAATTAAAAGAAGATTTAAAACAAATTAGATAGGTCTTAAAATATGCAATATCTTTGCATTTATAACAATAAGATATGACAACAGCTAAAACTGCACATAAAACACCCGAAATACAACTAAACTCCATTGAAGACGCTATAAACGATATTCGTCAAGGAAAAGTGATTATAGTTGTAGATGATGAAAATCGTGAAAATGAAGGTGATTTTATTGCTGCTGCCGAAAAGGTTACACCAGAGATGATTAATTTTATGGCAGCTCAAGGTCGCGGATTAATTTGCGCTCCACTTACCGAAGACAGATGTGAAGAATTGGACTTAACGATGATGGTAAAAAACAATACTGTTTTGCACCATACT
>CAYRVY010000203.1:1312-4720 GCA_964427695.1 uncultured Flavobacteriaceae bacterium | reverse complement strand
TTCCAGTACTGTGGCTTGGTGTTTTCAGTTTCTTGATTCCAATAATCCTGTGTTACTTTATGATTATCAAAAGTTTTCAGTCTGCGCTGAAACACCCAAATAGTTGGATTGAAAACCATATTTGTAACTGCTACTGTATATAATTGTGGGTCTTCTTCTGTTTTTCTTTTGTCTTCCTGAATAAGTACTTCAAAATTATTATGTTCCAATAGTTTTTTTAAAAAGTCTCTACGATTTTTGTCAACACCTTTTTCAACAAAAGTAACTCTTGTATCTTCTATACTTCCGAACATGTGTTTTCCTGTTAATGCCATAATTTCTTAATTAAAGATATCGCTCAATTCATAAATGTAATCGTACACAGGACTATATAAGCCGAGAATTAAAATACCTAATACAGTTATAATTAGACCTAATTTCATATAAAGTTTATTCTTAAAAAACGGAATTGCTTGATTGCTTTTTCTTAAGAACATAGCTCTAATTACCAATAAATAATAATACAATGAAATGGTTACATTAACCACAGCAATAAATACAAGCCAATAATAACCTTCACTAGCAGCAGCAATAAATAAGAAAAATTTACCAAAAAAACCAGCAACGGGAGGAATTCCTGCTAAAGAGAATAAAGCTAACATCATTACCAAACTTAACTTTGGATTCGTTCGGTATAAACCTTCATAGTCTTTAATATTTTCTTTTCCTGTTTGTAAAGAAATTGCTTGCACAACACCAAAAGCTGCTAAATTTGAAAACACATAAACCAAGACAAAATAGACAACTGTTGCAGCTCCTAACTGATTTCCAATAATTAATCCCAATAAAATAAAACCTGCTTGAGCAATAGAAGAAAATGCCAAAAAGCGTTTCATATTTTGTTGTCGAAGCGCAAATAAATTACCAATAAACATAGTAGCAACAGCAAGAACATATATCATATCCTCCCAAATTTGCATTAAAGGTTTTAAGACAGTAAATAATAAAATCATTAAAATAAATACGGCAGCACCTTTAGAAATTACCGACAAATAAGATGCAACACTAATTGGAGCTCCTTCGTAAACATCAGCAGTCCAAAAGTGGAATGGTACTAAAGAAATTTTAAAAGCCAACCCAGCAAAGAACAAGACAAATCCTAAAATGGATAAATTTGTTACTGTTATTACTTCTATTATAGCATTAAAATAAATAGAGCCTGTTGTTGCATACAACAAAGAGGTTCCAAATAAAGTTATACCTGATGCCAATGCAGCAGACAATATTAATTTTATTCCTGCTTCGCTCGATTTTCTTTTGGTAGTCTCATAAGCGACTAATGCAGCAATTGGAAGCGTTGATAATTCTAATCCTAAATAGAACATTAAAAAATCTCCAGCCGAAATCATAAAATACGTTCCTAATAAAGAAAAAAACAGCAAAACAAAAAATTCTGTACCTCTATTTTGCACAACAATTTTTTCTTGTAACCAGTCGGCCGATTGTAATAATAAGATAAACACTCCAAGATTTAATACATTTTTAAAGAAATGAATTAACCCATTTGTACGAAACATACCTCCAAATATGCTGCCTTCTTCAATAGCAAAAAAACCTAAAATAGTATGTATGCCAAATAAAAATATTGCGAGATGTACAATGCTACTCTTTTTGTTTTGAGGCATAAAGATTTCAGCTAAAATTAACATTAGCGCAATTGCTAAAAGTAAAATTTCTTGCCTCATTAATAGAAAACTATCAATATTCATATGTATTTATTTTACACTTTAAGTCTGAAGACAGATGTCTGAAGACCGAAGTATTATCAATATATATTTTCAACTATTCATAACTTATAACTAACTCATTATCCATAACCCCGTCTTCCAGCTTCTAACTCCACTACAATACTGCTTGAATAAAAGGTTGTAAACTTTCCAAAATCATATCGCTCAACCAAAGTGGTGCAACTCCTATTCCAATAATAGGGATTAACAACAATAGTATTCCGAATTTTTCATACCATGTTACACGCTCTAACTTCAAATATGCTTCATTTTTAATTGGTCCCATTAACATTACTCCAACCACACGTAAAATATAAACAGCTGTAACCACAATGGCAGAAATCGAAATAACAGTTATTATTCTGTAGAACATATTATCATGTTGAAACGCTCCCACAAAAATATTCATTTCGGCAACAAAACCACTAAAACCGGGTAAGCCTAATGAGGCTAATCCAGCTATAACATAAACAACTGAAATAAATGGAATCACTTTCAGTAAGCCACCTAATTTTGTGACATCTCTTGTGTGTGTTCTTTCGTAAATCATCCCAATTAATGCAAAGAATAGTGCTGTCATAAATCCGTGAGACAGCGATTGTAATATTGCTCCATTCCAAGATGTTTTATTCAGCATTAGTAATGCGAATAAAACTAAACTTAAATGACTTACAGATGAGTATGCGTTAATGTATTTTAAATCGGTTTGTTTTAGTGCAGCAAATGCACCATATATAACTCCAATAACTGCTAGAATAATAAAGAACCAAGACCAATGCAAAGCACCATCTGGCAATAAATACATGGCAACTCTAAATACGCCATAACCTCCTAATTTCATTAAAACGCCAGCATGTAACATTGAAACTGCTGTTGGTGCCGAGGCATGACCATCGGGTGACCAAGTATGAAACGGGAATAATGCTCCAATAACTGCAAACCCTATAAAGGTTAAAGGAAAAAATAATTTTTGCGCTTCAACAGGAATATTTACTTGAGCGATTTCTAAAATATTAAATGTTAATGCTCCTCCATCGGCATTCGAATTAAAGTATATTCCTAAAATCCCAACTAATAAAACAGCTGAAGCACCCATTAACATTAAGGTTAGTTTCATTGCTGAATACTCTTTAGGTCCTGATCCCCAAATACCAATTAATAAGTACATAGGAATTACAGCTATTTCAAAGAAAAGGAACATGGTAAACAAATCAATAGAAATAAAGAAACCATAAACTCCAATGGAAAGTACGATTAGTGAAATAAAAAATTCTTTAGGCAAATCTTTCATTTTCCAGGATATGAAAACTCCAGCAAGAACAACAATAGATGTTAATAATAATAAAGCTACCGAGATGCCATCAACCCCAATACTATAATGAATATTGAATTGCTTATACCAAACAACATCTTTGGTAAAAACCATTATAGCATCGTTAACAGCTCTTTCATTAAAATAAGCAAACACGAGATTAATAGCCATTCCAAACTGAATAATACTACCAACCAAAGAAATGATACGAGCCTGTTTTAATCCTTTGGTAAAGACTAAAGCTAAAATGGTAATTATTGGTATTGTTATAAAAAGCGATAATATATCCATAATTTCTTAAATTCCAATTCTTAAATTCCAAGCTCCAAA
>CAYRVY010000203.1:0-1212 GCA_964427695.1 uncultured Flavobacteriaceae bacterium | reverse complement strand
ACAAATGCAAAAGCATAATCTTGTATTTTTCCAGACTGTATTCCTTTTATTTTTTCGGAAGCTTTAACTGTTTTGTTTCCTATGCCTTCCATAGTTCCATCCACAACTTTTTTATCGAACCAAGCTATTGGTGCTGCAATTCGTTTAAAAATTATTTTTTTAGTGATAAACAGATAAACCTCATCGAAATAAAATTTATGGTATGTCCATTTGTAGAAAACTCCAAATATGTTGGCAAATTTATCTGCAAGATTATTTTCTTTTTTGTAAAACACCCAAGCGATAATAATTCCTACTAATCCAACACCTGTAGCAATAGCTGCCAGAGGATAATTTAAATGTGCTTCAAACCCAGTTTTATCAGCTGTTATAAAATCGCTAAAAGGAATAAATCCGCCAACAATACTTAATAATGCTAAAAACACTAATGGAAAAGTCATTGATAGCGGAGATTCTTTTGGCTTATGTTTATATTCCCTGTCTTTTCCCCAAAATATTCTGAAGTAAATTCTAAACATATAAAAGGCAGTAAGTCCTGCGACAAAAACACCTATATAATAAATAAGTTTATTATGCTCAAAAGCGGCTACTAAAATTTCATCTTTACTCCAAAACCCAGCAAATGGTGGTATTCCTGCTATGGCTAATGCTGCTATTAAAAAAGTAATATTTGTAATTGGCATATACTTTCGTAATCCTCCCATATCTTTTAAATAATTACTGTGTACGGCATGAATTATTGAACCAGCAGCTAAAAACAATAGTGCTTTAAACATGGCGTGGGTAAACAAATGAAACATAGATGCCATGTAACCAATACCTTCATTCCCATCATAACCAGATACACCTAAACCAAACATCATATATCCCAATTGCGACATCGTAGAAAATGCAAGGACACGTTTAATATCGGTTTGTGTAATGGCGATAATTGCAGCAAATAATGATGAAATAGCACCAACATAAGCGACAATATTTAAAGCGAAACCTTCTTCAACAAAATAGAACATGGGGAATAATCGTGCCACCAAATAAATACCAGCAACCACCATAGTGGCAGCGTGAATTAATGCTGAAACTGGAGTTGGACCCTCCATAGCATCTGGTAACCAAATATGAAATGGCATCATGGCCGATTTACCTGCGCCACCAATAAATATTAAAATCAATGCCCAAGTAATTGCAGACAAGCCCATAAACGATGTTGAAGCC
>CAYRVY010000202.1:0-4720 GCA_964427695.1 uncultured Flavobacteriaceae bacterium | reverse complement strand
AAAAAATAATTTCTATTTTATTTTACGACATCAAATATTTAAATTGGTATTATTTATTTTACTCTGATTTTACTTTTAACATTATGGTTCATCTCTTCTAGCCATTTAAATTGTCGATTAATTTCCTTACGCCTTAACTCTACAAGCCATGCTTTTTCTTCTCTAATCTTATCCAGTCTTGATTTTTCTCGCCTAAAATCATCTTCTTTTTTAAGTTTTGCTTTTCTTATTTTATTTTGTTTAGCAGCTAATATGTATTTATCAGAAATAGAATAAAGATACATTCCAAAAAACATAACTATTAATACTAATAATAATATTAAACCACTTCCCATGATTATTTAAGCTTATTTTTACTAAATATAATGAATTCAGTTAAATAAGAAGAATTTATTATGCAAAAAAGTCTTACATAAAAATGTAAGACTTCGTTTTTTTATAGCATTGATGCAGATAATTAACTTTCTTTTTTCAATATATCTTCAGCTTTAGTAATCTATTCGTTAGCCTTTTCTTCAGTGCCTTCAGAATCTTCTTCTGCGTCTCCTTCAGTAGCATCATTAGTGTCTTCAACATCTCCTTCTGCATCTCCTTCAACAGCGTCTGTTGTTTCTTCAACAGCTTCTTCAGTTGTTTCTTCTACAGCAGCTTCAGTAGCTTCTTCAGCCTTATCAGCTTCTTTTTTCTCTCTACAAGATGTAAATGACAAACATAATGCCAATACTAATGCAGAACTTAAAATTAGTTTTTTCATTTTTAGTATTTTAAAGTTATTTTTATGCAATTAATAACATCTAATGTTCTTTAACAAAGAAAAATAACATTTTTTCATGAATATTGTTAAAAGCTATTAGATTTATTACTTATTTACGTATATAATCTATAATTTGGACTACAGCACCACGATTTTTTGTTATATATGATTCATTTACATTACCAGATTGCGTTCTTTTTTCAGCATTTAAAACTAAAGAATCCAAAATAGAATTAAATTCTTTTTGATTAGAAATAGCATACATACCTCCTCTTTCAATCATTTCGTTCGCTTCGGGGAATTTTTTATAGTTTTCCCCTATTATTATAGGTACACCAAAAACTGCTGGCTCTAAAGTATTATGGAGGCCTGTGCTTCCTACTGCTCCACCTATAAAAACAACATCTGCATAGCTATATATTTTTGATAAAATACCAATAGTATCAATAATAAAAACTTGGAAGTTAGAAAGGTCTGATGTTTTTTTTTCTGAAAATAAAATTGTTTTCTTTTTAATTGAAGATTTTAAAGCCTCAATCTGATGCGTTTTAATATTGTGAGGCGCAATGATAAATTTCAAATCGACTGAAGCCGAATTAATATAATCTATCAATAAGTTTTCATCTTCTTGCCAAGTACTTCCTGCAACAATACACAATTTATTTTGTTTAAACTGTTCTATAAATTCTAAAGTATTATCTGTTTTTAACTGATTAGAAACACGATCGAATCTAGTATCTCCCGAAACAGTAACATTTGTAAAACCTATAGTTTCTAACAATTCTTTTGAATTCTTATTTTGCACAAAAATATGCTCAAAAGCATTTAGGGATTTACGCATAAATCCCCCATAAAACTTAAAAAAAGGCTGCTCTTTTCTAAATAGGGCAGAAATTAAAATAGTTCTAATTTTTAGTCGGCATAATTCATTCAAATAATTTGGCCACATTTCGTATTTCACAAAAACCACCAAATCAGGATGCACTAATTTTAAGAATGTTTTTGCATTATGGCTTATATCTAAAGGCAAGTACACAACAATATCTGTTAAAGAATTGTTCTTACGGATTTCGAAACCAGAAGGAGAAAAAAAGCTCAATACAATTTTATGGTTTGGATGCATTTTTTTTAGTTCTTCAAATACAGGAAGACCTTGTTCGTATTCTCCAAGAGAAGCACAATGAAACCAAATCACTTTATCTTGAAAAGAAATATTTGATTTTAAAATTTTTAAAGTGTTCTTTTTTCCAGTAACACCTAATTTAATTTTTGAATTAAAAAGTGCAATGAGATTTAAATGAAACGCAGCAATGTAAGTGAGTATGTTATAAAGAATCCTCAAAGTTTTTCTTTCGAGCTAAAATACACTTCTTTAAAATAAATTCATTGCTTAACATTAATGAATTTTGTAATTTCGTCACTTATGAAACGAGCATACTAAAATTTTATCGTTTTTGAAAATGAATAATTGCGAACAGCATGCCTGCGTGCCGAAATACCGTCACTTCGGTATGCAGGCATGTGACCTTTGAATAATAATGAATATTAACACATGAAAAAAATACAAATGGTTGACTTAAAAGGTCAATATGAAGATATAAAAAATAGTGTAAATACTTCGGTTTTAGACGTTATAAAATCTACAGCTTTTATAAATGGTCCTGAAGTTCATAGTTTTCAAAAAAAATTAGAAAATTATTTAGGTGTTAAGCACGTAATTCCTTGTGCAAATGGTACAGATGCTTTGCAAATTGCCATGATGGGTTTAGGCTTGAAATCTGGAGACGAGGCTATTACTGCCGATTTTACATTTGCAGCAACCGTTGAGGTTATTGCATTATTACAATTAACACCAGTTTTGGTAGATGTAAATCCAGATGATTTTAATATCAATATAGAAGCTATTAAAAAAGCTATCACGCCAAAAACCAAAGCTATTGTTCCTGTGCATTTATTTGGGCAATGTGCCAATATGGATGCTATTATGAAGATAGCTAAAGAACATAATTTATATGTTATAGAAGATAATGCACAAGCTATTGGAGCAACATATACTTCAAAAGACGGAACAAAAACAAAAGCAGGAGTAATAAGCCATGTTGGCACTACCTCTTTCTTTCCATCCAAGAATTTAGGATGTTATGGCGATGGAGGAGCAATTTTTACCAATAATGATGATTTGGCGCATACTATAAGAGGAATTGTAAATCACGGAATGTACAAGCGTTATTACCATGATGTCGTTGGTGTAAATTCTCGATTAGATTCAATACAAGCCGCTGTTTTAAATACAAAATTACCTCTATTGGATAGCTATTGTAATAAACGAAGAGAAGCGGCTAATAAATATGATAAAGCATTTAAAGGACAAGAAAAAATCACAACTCCATTCAGAAATGGTAGTGATGATAATCATGTGTTTCATCAATATACATTAAAAGTGAATAGTGTAGATAGAGATGCATTAGCACAGCATTTAAACGATAACGGAATTCCTTGTGGTGTGTATTATCCAATTCCGTTGCACTTACAAAAAGCATATCAAGACGAAAGATATAACGAAGCTGATTTCCCAGTAACCAACCAATTGGTTAAAGAAGTCATTTCGTTACCAATGCATACCGAACTTGATGACGAGCAAATTGAATTTATTACAAATACAATTATAGAATTTATAAATGGGTAAGATATTAGTTACAGGTGGCCTTGGGTTTATTGGCTCTCACACAGTTGTAGAACTTCAAAATGAAGGTTTTGAAGTTGTTATTATAGATGATTTGTCAAATTCTACAATAGAAGTTTTAAACGGGATTTCTTCAATCACAGGAATTACTCCAGATTTTCACCAATCAGACCTAAAAGATAAATCAATTGTTCAAGAATTTTTTAAAGTTCATCAAGATATTCAAGGTGTTGTACATTTTGCAGCAAGCAAAGCTGTTGGTGAAAGTGTAGAAAAGCCATTATTGTATTACGAAAACAACATAAATACTTTAGTGTATATCCTTCAAGAGCTACAAAAATTAAAATCTGCTAATTTTATTTTTAGCTCGTCATGTACAGTTTATGGTCAGGCAGATGAATTGCCAATTACAGAAAATGCTCCAATAAAAAATGCCGAATCACCTTATGGAAACACCAAACAGATTGGTGAAGAAATAATTAAGGATACTTGCAAAGTAACATCTCATCTTAAAGCTATTGCTTTACGTTATTTTAATCCTATTGGAGCTCATGAAAGTTCAAAAATAGGAGAATTGCCAATTGGTGTTCCGCAAAATCTTGTGCCTTTTATTACACAAACTGCCATAGGAATTAGAGAACAGCTTTCGGTATTTGGAGATGATTACCCAACACATGACGGAACATGCATTCGCGATTATATTCATGTGGTGGATTTAGCAAAAGCACATGTTGTTGCTTTACAGCGTTTAATTGACAAGTCGAATACTTCAAATTTCGAAACCTTTAATGTTGGAACTGGCACAGGAAGTTCTGTATTAGAAGTTATAAAATCTTTCGAAAACGTTTCAGGACAAAAATTAAATTATAGAATTGCAAACCGAAGAACGGGAGATATTATTTCGGCTTATGCTGATACAACAAAAGCAAATATTGAATTAGGTTGGAAAGCAAAACTATCACTTGATGATGCGATGCGCTCTGCTTGGAAATGGGAACAACACATAAAAAACAACAACTAAATTATTATAACATATTTTCAAACACTAAATTAATCATTATGAAAAAATTACTTTTCCTTCTAGCAATACTGTTTGCTTTCAGTGCTTCTGCACAAAAAACCTATTTACATTGTGGTAAATTAATAGACACAAAAAATGGCGAAGTCCTAACTAATAAAACTATTATCGTTTCAGGAAAAACCATTTTATCTATTGAAGATGGTTTTGTAACACCAGAAAATTCAGAAGATAAAATTATCGACTTAAAAGATAAAACTGTGAT
>CAYRVY010000201.1:0-4726 GCA_964427695.1 uncultured Flavobacteriaceae bacterium | reverse complement strand
TAACACTCGACACACATTGTGATATCGATATAAATAATTTTACCGATTCTATAAATTATACCCAAGACCTTAAATCTCAAGTTACTTTGCCAAAAATGAATAAAGGTGGATTAGATGTCGCTTGGTTTATTGTTTATACAGGACAAGATTCGTTAACTGTTAATGGTTATGCCAAAGCTTATGAAACCGCAATATCCAAATTTGATGCGATACACAAATTGGTAAATGAAATCGCTCCAGACCAAATTGAATTAGCAACAACATCAGACGATGTTAGGCGTATAATTGCTGACGGAAAAAAAGTAGCGATGATTGGTATCGAAAATGGATATCCTATTGGACTTGACATAAATAATGTGGAAAAATTTTACAATTTAGGAGGACGTTATATGTCGCTAGCACATAATGGACATAGCCAATTAAGTGACAGTAATACAGGAGAAAAAGATGATGTTTGGCTACATAATGGATTGAGCGATTTTGGTAAAGAAGTCATCAAAGAAATGAATCGTGTAGGCATGATGATAGATATTTCACATCCTTCAAAAGAAGCAATACGACAAATGATAGCTTTAAGTAAAGCTCCAATTATTGCTTCTCATTCTTCAGCAAGAGCATTGTGTAATCATAGTAGAAACCTTGATGATGAGCAATTAGAATGGATAAAACAAAATGGCGGAGTTGTGCAAACTGTGGCTTTTAAATCCTATTTGAATACAGAAAAAAACGAAGCCAGAACTGAAAGGCTCAATGCCATTTGTGAAAAAATCGCAGATTCTTTAAATATCAAATGGTATAGTCAAAGTGAATTTAGAGCACTTGATACCCAAGCTAGAATGGAATTAAGAACAAATCGAAATATGATAACTAATATGGCAAATGAAAAATCGAAAATAATTACTGCCTTCCCTCCTGCTGTAAATGTTTCAGATTTTGTGGATCATATCGATTATTTAGTTGAGAAAATGGGCTTAGACCATGTTGGTATTAGTAGTGATTTTGATGGTGGAGGTGGTATTGAAGGCTGGAATGATGCGTCTGAAACATTTAATGTTACTTTAGAATTGGTAAGACGTGGCTATACTGAAGCACAAATTAACCAGCTTTGGAATGGAAACTTGTTAAGGGTTTTAGATAAAGCTGAAGCAGTGGCTAAAAACATCAAACAAGCTTCTTGAACTTTATACAATTCTTAAAAATATAGAAAAAAACAAAAGCCAGAAATTAGAAAAATTTCTGGCTTTTGAATATTGTTAAATTAACATTTAATCTTTAATCAATCCTTGTCCTTCAATCCATGGTGCTCCAGCTTTTTTAAGGTCTTGCTCTATTTCAGCTAAAATGTTTTTAACTAATGAATTTAGTTTAGATTTAATTCCAGAAAGTTGTTTTTTAGCTCTTTCCACCGCTGCTTTATGAGTTGCTGTTGGACCATAAGTGTTTTGTGATGCGATTACTCCAATAAAATTACCATCAAAAGGTGTGGGATTTGATTTTTCACCTATTTCAGCTTTAACTTTATCTCCACTTAATTCTTTATCAATAGCAAGTAACTGTATTCTCGTATTATGGATTTTATCGATTAATTCACTTGAAGGATTAAGTGATTTGTCAGCTGCACGTTTCATTGCATCAATCAATAACAATTGCTTTGATAAGGTCATTGATGTTGCTGTTAGATCTTCTTGAAAAGAATGATGCGCTTCAATAAAAGCCTTTTGTTCAGCATGAGATGCGCCTTTAAGAGTACCTTCTTTTAATGGAACTACTTTAAAATCCTGAAGCTCTCCAAGTTTGGTTGTTTTACCATCAACTCTTTTAGATAAAGTTACCGTATAATTTCCAGGTGTTGCCAATATAGTATTGTCAGACCACGGATTGATTATTTTTACGGGTTTTAATTTTTCGCCACTGCGATCAGGATAACTTAGATCCCAATTAACACGATTGAATCCTTCTTTATTAGTTCCAACAACACTATTTATAACCTGTCCATCACTATCCTTTATGGTAAGGATTATTTGTGGTGTTTCTTGTTGCTTTTCTTTTTCTAAATCATCCCATCCTGGGAATTTAATTTCAGCATTTTGTTTATTCTTCTCTTTTTCGGAATCCTGACGTTTTGATTTAAGGGATTCAATCTTTTCTGAAAGATAATAAGTAAATATGGCTCCAAATGGTGGGTTATCCGCAGTATATTTGGAATTACCTTGAGCATAAATTTCTTCCTTTTGAATATACCAGTAAGCGGGTTTAACTTTAAATAAAGTTGCCTCAGATGTTGCGACAGATTGGTCAAATTCCCTCAATGGGCTTATATCATCTAGTATATAAAATCCGCGACCAAAGGAAGCGGCAACTAAATCATTTTCCCTGCGTTGAATGGTAATATCCCTAATCGATATTGTTGGAATGCCTCCATTTAGTTTGCTCCAATTTGCTCCGCCATTCAAAGTAAAATATACTCCAAATTCCGTTGCTGCAAATAAAAGGTCTCTTTTAACATGATCCTGCACTAAACGCCAAGTAATCAAGTTACTTGGTAAATCCCCATTAATAAAAGTCCAAGTCTTGCCTTTATCGGTACTCTTAATTAAATAAGGCTTAAAGTCGCCATATTTATGATTATCCAATACAGCATAAACCGTTGAAGCATTATAAAGATCAGCCCTAATATCATTTATAAAAGCAGTAGCAGGAACTCCTTTAATTGATTCAGCTTCAATTTTTGTCCAGGAAGTACCTCCATTTTCTGTAACCTGAATAATACCATCATCGGTACCTGCATAGAGCAAACCTTCTTGTAAAGGAGATTCTGCCAATGAGGTTATTGTATTGTAATTTGACATGGCACCAACATCCCAAGCATTATCCCAACTCTGCTGCTTGCCCATAATTGGAAGTTCTATTCGGTTTTGATTACGACTCAAATCCCCAGAAATTGGAGTCCATTTGTCTCCTCTATTTTCAGATTTCCAAACGCGCTGTGAAGCAAAATACAATCGAGTTGGATTATGTGGACTTACTAAAATTGGTGCATCCCAATTAAAACGCTCATGAGGCTCACCTTCACGTGGTTGAGGTTGTATAAATACTTTTTCACCAGTAGTTTGGTCTATTCTGAAAAGCCATCCTTGTTGATATTCACCATAAGTAATATTTGGATTTCCAGGTTCAATGGCTGATTGATGGCCATCGGCACCTAATGTAATCCACCAATCTGAATTTGCTATACCATCTTCACTTATTGTTCTCGAAGGACCTCCATGTGATCCATTATCTTGGGTTCCTCCATAAATATTATAAAAAGGTGCGGTGTCATCAACAGCTACTTTATAATACTGTGTAAGTGGTAAATTACTTATATAACGCCAGGTTTTTGTCAGGTCAAATGTTTCATAAAGCCCTCCATCAGTACCAAACAGTAAGTAATTTTCATCAACCTTTTTAAAAGCTAAGGCATGGCTATCTACATGCTTCTTTTCTTCATTCATGACCTTGAAAGTTTTTCCATGATCGTCAGATATTTGAACATAATTGCTCATTAAATATAATGTCCCTTCATGATGGGGAGATGCAAAAAGTTCTTGGTAATAGTGAGGCCCTGTTCCTCCTGAAACAGCATCAGATTGTTTTTTCCATGAAGCACCTCTATTTTTGGATATAAACACACCTCCCTTTCTTCGGTCTAATTCTATTGCAGCATATATAATATCAGAATTAAAAGGAGATATTGCAAGTCCTATTTTACCTAAATTTGATTTAGGTATACCAGTAGTCAATTTTGTCCAAGTGTCGCCTCCATCTATACTTTTGTGAATACCTGAGCCAGGCCCACCACCCAAATATGCAGCCACAGTTCTTTGCCTTTGCCAAGTTGCAGCATACAATACATCTGGATTTGTTGGATCAATCAATACATCAGTTGCCCCAACCCATTCACTATCTCCAAGTGTTCGTTTCCATATTTTTCCTCCATCAATGGATTTATAAATACCCCGTTCCCCTCCTTTACTCCAAAGAGGTCCTTGGGAAGCAACCCAAATGGTGTTTGAATCTTCTGGATGAATGATTATCTTTGATAAATGTTCAGAATTTTTTAATCCCATGTTTTTCCAAGTCTTACCATCATCATGACTTACATAAATGCCATCACCATATCCAACATGCCTTCCTCCTACATTTTCACCAGTTCCAACCCAAATGGTATGCGGATTGTTTGGGTCGATAGTTATGCATCCAATTGAATAAGAATTTTCCTTATCGAATATTGGTGTCCAAGTTGTGCCAGAATTAACCGTTTTCCAAACACCTCCAGAACCCACTGCAACATACCATATATTTTCATTATCGGGATGTATGGCAATATCTGCAATCCTTCCTGAAGTTAATGCTGGGCCAATACTCCTAAATTCCAATCCTTTAAAAGGATCTTCGTTCAGTTTTTGAGCATGAGATGAAATAGTCACTCCAATTATGCAGAACAATAAGAGTGAAGCTTTAAAAAAATTATTCATTTATATAAAATTAATTTTCTACGAGAGAAAAGGTTAGTGTTTGCAATTTAATACAATTTTATAAGAAACTCTATACCAAATTAGGAAGTATTAAACTCGGCTTTGTTATATGAAATATATAATACCAATTTGATATAAAATTACTCATAAATAAAGGCTATGTTCTAAATAACGACTGACTGACCACCCAATTGCCACCTTTCATAGGT
>CAYRVY010000200.1:0-4745 GCA_964427695.1 uncultured Flavobacteriaceae bacterium | reverse complement strand
AGGCAACGATGTGCTTTGTATAGACATAGGTAAGCGCAAAGTAAAACAAATGCAGCAAGGTATTGTACTCATATACGAACCACATTTAGACATTTTGTTTCAAAAGAAACATTAAAGCTAATAGGTTAAATTTTTCAATCCCCTTGATTAAGAATTTCAACATGAGGCAATTATACACTTAACCCCTCCAAATCCCTAAAGAAGTCAATTCATACTATAATCGAAAAATATATTAAATTGATAGATTAGGATTTTAGAACAAAATATCACCTTTAAGTTTTTTAAAGGTAAAGTAATTATACTTTTTGGGCCACGACAAGTAGGTAAAACAACACTATTAAAAAACATTGCTAAAAACTTAAAAGATATTCTTTGGTTAAATGCTGATAACTTTGAAGTGCAACCTCTATTTGAAACTCCATCTTCTTCACGATTTAAAGCCATTATTAAAAACCACAAGGTAATTATTATTGATGAAGCCCAAAGTATTAAAGACATTGGTTTAAAACTTAAAATTATAGTAGATGAGCTTAAAGAGGTACAATTAATTGCCACGGGATCTTGTTTTTGATTTATCTAACGAGTTAAACGAGCCGCTAACAGGGCGAAAATTTGAATACCAAATGTATCCAATATCTTTTGAAGAAATGGTAGGACAGCATGGTTTGTTAGAAGAATTAAACCTGCTAAAACACAGAATGGTTTATGGCTATTATCCCGATGTTGTGGTAAATCAGGGAGAAGAAAAAGATCTTTTAAAACTATTGGCAGATAGTTACCTGTTTAAAGACATTCTTAGTTGGAATAAAATTAAGAAATCAGATAAAATTATAAAATTACTACAAGCACTCGCTTTTCAAATAGGAAACCAGGTATCTTATAATGAGCTTGGTAGAATAGTGGGATTAAATAGTGAAACAGTAGAGAGCTATATCCAATTATTTGAAAAATCATTTATTATTTATCGTTTAGGAACATTTAGTAGGAATTTAAGAAGCGAATTAAAAAAAAAACGTAAAATATATTTTGTAGATAATGGCATTCGAAATGCAGTAATAGGGAATTATGCTCCTCTGGAATTAAGAAATGATAAAGGAGCATTGTGGGAGAATTTTATTATAGGAGAGCGAAAAAAATACTTAGCATATCATAATATTTATGTAAATTCTTACTTCTGGAGAACAACAGCACAGCAAGAAATAGATTATATTGAAGAACGAGATGGTAACATTTTCGCCTATGAATTTAAATGGAGCGCCCATAAAACCGCAAAAACCCCAAAAACCCCAAAAACATTTGTAAAATCATATCCAAATGCCATAGTAAAAATAATTACGCCTGAAAACTTTGAAGAATTTATAACTAAATAAGTGTAAGATTTATTAAAGTTGTATCAATAAACTATTTTTGTTGATAGTGAAAAAGACACATAAAAAATAGATTTATAACACATAAACAACCCTTTTTTTGTGATATAACACAAATATTTCATTACTTTTTTTGATTACACTATTAAATTTCAACGACTTTTTTTTATTACAATCAAAAAATAGCACTATATTTGTCCATATTACAATAAATTATGTTAAAACGCATATTAAACAAAACCATTAAGACTAAACTTAAAAGCAATAAAGTACTAATTATTTTTGGAGCTCGTCAAGTTGGAAAAACGACACTATTAAAAAGTATATTCAATAAAAACAAAACAACCATTTGGTTAAATGGAGATAGAATTGAAGATAGAGCATTATTAGAAAAAGCATCATTTACAAATTTAAATTCATTCCTTGCAGGAAAAAAAATACTGATCATAGATGAAGCACAGCGCATAGAAAACATAGGCTTAAAATTAAAAATAATCTATGATGAAATGGATATACAAATAATTGCAACAGGCTCTTCTTCTTTTGATCTTGCTAATAAAACAAATGAACCTTTAACAGGGCGAAAATTAGAATATGAATTATACCCACTATCGTTTGAAGAACTAACGAACCATAGCAGTCTTTTTGATGAGTATAAAAACCTACCAAACAGATTAGTTTTTGGTTCGTACCCGGATGTTATTATGCAAGAAGGAAACAAAAAAGAAATTCTTGAAAATTTAGCAAACAGTTATTTATATAAAGATATTTTAGAATGGGATAAAATCAAAAAATCAAATAAAATATTAAAACTATTACAAGCATTAGCATTTCAAATTGGGAATCAAGTTTCTTATAACGAATTAGCTCAAATAATTGGCATCAATAGTGTTACCATTGACAATTATATTGATTTATTAGAAAAATCATTTGTTATTTTTAGATTACATAGCTTTAGCAGAAATATGAGAAATGAATTAAAAAAATCAAAAAAAATATATTTTTATGATAATGGAATTCGCAATGCACTAATCAGTAATTTTAACCCTATTGAATTGCGAAATGATGTTGGAGCATTATGGGAAAATTACATCATAAGCGAACGTATTAAATATACCAATTATCATCAAATATATTTGAATAAATATTTTTGGAGAACTAAATCACAACAAGAAATAGACTATATAGAAGAAAGAGAAGGAAAACTTTTTGCTTATGAATTCAAGTGGAAAACACATAAAAAAGTTAAAATCCCTAAATCATTCCTAAAAGCGTATCCCGATTCAGAAACACACATAATCACACCCGATAATTATTATCATTTTATAACAAAAACAAATGAATAATAAAATATGGCTGTCTTCTCCGCACATGAGAGGCAGTGAGCAAAAATATATACAAGAAGCTTCTGATACAAATTGGATTGCACCATTAGGACCAAATGTTACAAACTTCGAAAAAGATTTACAAAAATAATTACTCCTAAAATCTTGAAGAATTCATCTTAAATCAAAAATAAAAAACACTTTAAATACCCAGCAATGATAGCTTGTTAAATATGAAGCAATAAACTATTTTTGCTAATAAAATAATATAAATGAAAATATCAGTAATAGGGACAGGATATGTAGGTTTAGTAACAGGCACATGTTTAGCCGAAACAGGCAACGACGTACTTTGTATAGACATAGACCAGAAAAAAGTAAAACAATTGCTTCAAGGAGAAATACCAATTTATGAACCACAACTAGGTCTTTTATTTCAGAAAAATGTTAATGCAGAGCGTCTTAAATTTTCTACATCTTTAGATGAAGGCCTTGCACATGGTGAAATAATAATGTTGGCATTACCGACTCCAGAAGATGAAGATGGCTCTGCCGACTTATCTTATATATTAGGTGCCGCAAAAGAAATAGGGAAAAAGATAAAAAATTATAAAGTAATAGTTGATAAAAGTACGGTTCCTGTAGGCACAGCCGAAAAAGTTAAAGAAGCTATCTCTAAAGAAACTAATGTTGATTTTGACGTAGTTTCGAACCCTGAATTTTTAAGAGAAGGATTTGCTGTTGACGATTTTTTAAAACCAGAAAGAATAATTATTGGATCGAGTTCGGAAAGAGCTACAAAATTAATGCAAAAATTGTATAAACCATTTGTTAGGTCTGGAAATCCAATACTTATTATGGATGAAAAATCAGCCGAGCTTACTAAGTATGCCTCAAATGCATTTTTAGCAACAAAAATTACATTTATGAATGAAATAGCTAACTTTTGTGAAAAAGTTGGAGCAGATGTAGATAAAGTGCGAGTTGGTATGGGTACAGATTCCCGTATTGGAAAACGCTTCCTGTTTCCAGGAATAGGTTATGGTGGCTCTTGCTTTCCTAAAGACGTAAAGGCCTTACATAAATCTGGAAATGATGTCGGTTATAAATTCGACATATTAGATGCTGTTATTAAAGTTAATGATGTTCAGAAGAAAATTTTAATACCAAGAATTGAATCGTATTTTAACAACAATATTAAAGGAAAGAAGATTGCTATTTGGGGTTTATCATTTAAACCTGAAACGGACGACATTAGGGAAGCTCCTGCGCTATATATGATAGAAGAATTATTGAATAAAGGCGCAATTGTTAGTGTTTTTGACCCTGAAGCTATGAAAAATGTTAAAGGCAAATTTGGAAATAGTATAGAGTATGCCAAAAATATGTACGATGCAACAAACGATGCAGATGCGCTCTTAATTAGTACAGAATGGAGTATATTTAGAACACCTGATTTTGAAAGGCTTAAAGAGCACTTAAAACAACCCGTGATTTTTGACGGTAGAAATCTATATGATGTTGAGGATATGGAGAAGGAAGGATTTTATTACAGTTCTATAGGGAGGTAATGAATGATTTAATGATACAATGATTTAATGATTTAATGATGTAATGCTGTAAGGAGGGAATAGGACAATAAAATTATAAGGAATAATATGACTGAGAAGGAAATTTTTATTGAAATG
This sequence comes from uncultured Flavobacteriaceae bacterium, assembly GCA_964427695.1. Lineage (GTDB taxonomy): Bacteria > Bacteroidota > Bacteroidia > Flavobacteriales > Flavobacteriaceae > PRS1. The sequence goes on along the minus strand of CAYRVY010000200.1, from coordinate 365 downwards.
ATGAAAAAGAGAACAAAACAATTTGCTGTGGATGTTATTTTGTTTTGTAATTCATTGCAAGCTAATAAGGCTTCATCTGTTATTACTTATCAACTTATTAAATCGGCAACATCAACAGGAGCTAATTATCGTGCAGCTTGTAGGGCAAGATCAAAAAAAGAATTTTTCAGTAAAATATGTATTGTGGTAGAGGAAGCAGACGAAACGGAGTATTGGCTGCAAGTAATTAAAGACGCAAGGTTATCAAATAAAGAAGAAGATTTAGAAAAACTTTTAATAGAAGCAATTGAAATAATTAAAATTACAACTAAAGCAAAAAGTTCAACCTATAATAAAGCGAATTAAATGGTACAACCTTCTTTTTT
>CAYRVY010000199.1:0-4746 GCA_964427695.1 uncultured Flavobacteriaceae bacterium | reverse complement strand
TCGTGCTTTTTTATGCAGTTCTTGGTGGAATGAAAGGCATTACATACACACAAGTAGCTCAATATTGTGTACTTATTTTTGCTTTTATGGTTCCTGCTATTTTTATTTCTATACAAATGACAGGAAACCCCATTCCACAATTAGGTTTTGGAGGTAGTGGAGAAGATGGTATTTACCTATTAGAAAAGTTAGATGGTTTGCATCGCGAATTAGGTTTTCATGAATATACTTCAGGAAGTAAATCTACAATAGACGTCTTTTTTATTACAGCAGCTTTAATGGTTGGCACAGCAGGTTTACCTCATGTTATTGTTCGGTTTTTTACAGTAAAAAAAGTAAGTGATGCACGTAAATCTGCTGGTTGGGCTTTACTTTTTATTGCAATTTTATATACAACTGCTCCTGCAATTGCAGTATTTGCGAGAATTAATATGATTGAAACTGTGAGCAACAAAAAATATGACGACGTACCACAATGGTTTTCTAATTGGGAAACAACTGGGCTCATTGAATTTAATGATAAAAATAACGATGGTAAAATACAATATGTAGCTGATGCTTCAAAAAATGAACTAACTATAGATAAAGATATCATGGTACTTGCTAATCCCGAAATTGCAAATTTGCCTAATTGGGTCATTGCTTTGGTTGCTGCTGGTGCTCTCGCTGCTGCACTATCTACAGCAGCAGGTTTGTTGTTAGTGATTTCATCTTCAATTTCACACGATTTAATCAAGAAAATCATCAATCCTAAAATTTCTGATAAAGGCGAATTAATTGCTGCACGTTTATCAGCAGTAGTTGCTGTTGTTATTGCTGGTTATTTTGGTATTAATCCTCCAGGTTTTGTTGCTGCTACAGTTGCTCTCGCCTTCGGACTTGCTGCTGCATCCTTTTTTCCAGCAATTATTTTGGGCATTTTTTATAAACGAATGAATAAAGAAGGAGCCATAGCTGGAATGCTTGTAGGAATTTTGTTAATGCTATTTTATATGCTGAAATTTAAATTCGATTGGTTTGGTGGAGGAACTGAAGAAGATTGGTGGTTTGGTATTTCGCCTGAAGGGTTTGGTACAGTAGCTATGATTGTTAACTTTATTGTTTCAGTAGTAATTTCATCATTCACACCAAAACCCCCAAAAGATGTACAAGATATTGTTGAAAATATAAGAATACCAAGTGGAGCAGGACAGGCTTTAAATCATTAATAACTAATGTCAGTTCGTGTGTCAGGTCTTTGCGTGATGTTTAGAGAGCAATTTCAGAATGATAATTTTTTAGTTTTAAAGCTTCTAGATTCATTGTCCTACGAAAACCATTCAAAGTGACGCTGATTTTATAGTTTTAAAACGACTAAATAAATGGTATGATGAATAATTACCACATATCAGCTACTTCTTTTTTTATATAAGCTAATGCAGCATCACTAGGAGCGCGTTTTTCCATCATTTCGGTTAAGACAACTTCGCGGAGTTTATTTGCAGAGTTTGTTTTTTCAAGCAAACTGGCTTTTCTAATGAGTTGGATAGTAGTATTTTTTGCAGCGACAATAATGTTCCAGCATTCATCGCTTAAGTAGATTTGTTGAGCTAAATTATGTTCAAATTCTTGTGAAATACTTTGTATAAGTAAAGACTCGTAATCTTCTTTGCTTGAGCTTGTTGGAGGTATTCTGACAAGTAATTTAGTCGGTGTTATACGCTCTAAAAACAATGCCATACGTTCGTAGGCTTGTAAGCGTATAGGTAAGGTGTTTACTTGCATGTCTTTGTGTAATAAAAAACGTCTTCTACCGTCTTCATTTTTTGTATGCTCTTTAAAAAAATAGTAAGCGACCATTCCGGTAATTATAGCAGGAACAGCATAAAGAAAGACTTCGAATATTTTTTCTACTTCCATAATAAATTAGTTTTGGGCTAAACAAACTTAAGGTATTTATTGGTCTCAGGAATAGTTAAAACTATGTACTTTAGTGCATTTTGCTTTCAGCTTCTAAAAATTTTATATGTTCCTGTATTACATATTGTTGTTTTTAAAATTGAAAAAGGTTCTATTTTGTTTTAACGTTTGAGTAATCACGTACTCCGGACTTTCAGTCCGATTTTTAAACCTATGGACTTTTAGTCCATAGTGGTTTAGTTAATAAGCCCATAACGGAATTAAAAAAATCAAATTTCAAATTTCAAGTTTCAAAATACTGATTACTGAACACTGGAAACTGAGCACTGTAAACTGAATTCTAATATTTTCCTCCCAAATATATGCAATCTTTTAAATCTTGCATAGAAGTAAAAGGCACTATTGTTTTTTTATACATATAAACATTTACGAGCTCTTTCGATAAGTGACGGTCGTCAACATTAACATCAACATCACTCATTTTAAACTGGCAAGGATGTTCGTAGCCTGCTGCATGTGTGATTTCTAACAATTCTTTTTTAAAAGTTTTAAAATATTGTGCTAAACGCTCGGATTTTAAAGGAATATTTATACCGCTTTGCAACCATTTACTTTGAGTAGCAACACCACTAGGACAACGATTTGTATGGCATACTTGCGCTTGAATACAACCAATACTCATCATAGCTTCACGTGCAACGTTTATACAATCGGCTCCCATTGCGAATGCCATAGCTCCTTTTGCAGGAAAGCCAAGTTTCCCACTTCCTATAAAAACAATCCGTTCCGACAAGCCATAATCCTGAAACATTTTATACAAATCACTAAATCCATACACCCAAGGTAATGAAACATGATCTGCAAAACTAGGAGGTGCAGCTCCTGTGCCTCCTTCACCACCATCAACAGTGATAAAATCAGGTCCTCTATTTGTTTTTAGCATAATGCTTGCTAACTCTTTCCATTGGTCTAGTTTACCTATTGCAGCTTTAATGCCAACTGGAAGTCCGGTTTTTTTGGCAATAGACTCAATAAATTCAGTCATTTCCAAGACATTAGTAAACGCTGTATGATTTGGAGGTGATATTACATCTTTTCCAACTTCAACTCCTCTAATGTTTGCAATTTCTTTAGTGATTTTTGCGCCAGGAAGAACTCCACCTTTTCCTGGTTTGGCGCCTTGGGAGAGTTTAATTTCAATGGCTTTAATGAATGGATTGTCATTTACTAATTGCACTAATTTTTCCATAGAAAAATTGCCATCAGTATCTCTTACACCAAAATACCCAGTTCCAAAATGAAAAATTACATCACCACCATTGCTATGGTAGGGAGATAAGCCACCTTCGCCAGTATTATGGTAAGCATTAGCAATTTTGACACCTTTATTTAAAGATTCTATGGCTTTTGCAGAAAGTGAACCAAAACTCATTGCCGATACATTAATAACTGATCCCGGACGATAGGGTTTTTTCCTTTTGTTGTATTGACCCATAACCTTAGCACAAGGCAAAAAACAGTGGTCAATGTTATTTGGATGATTTTCTTCAACTTTGTAAGGCATCATTGCATTATTGATAAAGATATGTTGATGTACATAAATGTCTCTATCTGTTCCAAAACCTTCGTAGTTGTTTTCCTGTTTTGCAGAGGCATAGATCCAACTACGTTCTATGCGATTAAATGGTAATTCTTCTCTATTGTTAGCAACAAAATATTGACGAATCTCAGGACCAATACTTTCAAAAAGATATCTTATATGCCCAATTAAAGGAAAATTATGACTTATAGTATGTTGCTTCTGAAAGAAAATATCTCTAACAGCAATAATAATTAGGACAATTAAAGTCCATTGCCACCAATTTATAGTTTTTAAAAAGTCAAAAAAAACTTCCAAAATTTAGTTATTTAAATAATCTAAAGATAACTGGATAAATGCTTTTACACCTAATAACATTCCACCTTCGTCAATAAAGAAATCTGGTGTATGGTGAGGAAAAGCTTCTTTATTTCCTGGTGTCATCCCTCCTAAAAAGAAATATAAACCAGGTATTTTTTCTTGAAAAAAAGAAAAGTCTTCGGCACCTGTTATTGCCTTCATTATAAAGACATTTTCTTTTCCAGCAGCTTTTTCTAATGAAGGAGCCATTTGTTCAGTTAAACTTGGGTTATTGTAAGTTATAGGATAGCCTTTATCAATATCTATAGTAGCTTCTGCTCTATACGCTTTAGCAATCGCAGGAACCATTTCTCTTATTCGTTTATGAATTTGAGTTTGCATATCATAATCGAGAGTACGAAGTGTTCCAATTATTTGTGCAGACTCTGGAATTATATTACTTCTAACACCACTGGTTATTTTTCCAATAGATAATACTACAGCTTCATTTGTCAATTCCATTTCACGACTCACTAAAGTTTGTAAGCCATCAATAATTTTTACACTAGCCATAATTGGATCAATTCCTGACCAAGGTCGGGAACCATGTGTTTGTTTTCCTGTTACATTAATCTCAAAACTATTAACAGCTGCCATTATACCTCCAGATTTGTAGGCAATAGTATTTATAGGCTGTCCTGAACCAATATGCAATCCAAAAATTGCATCTACTTTTGGGTTTTCTAAAACACCTTCTTTAATCATTAGCTCTGCACCACCTTCTTCTCCCTTTGGAGCACCTTCTTCAGCAGGTTGGAAAATGAATTTTATAGTGCCATTTATTTTGTCTTTATTTTTTGACAAAATTTCTGCTACTCCCATTAATATTGCAATGTGTGTATCATGTCCGCAGGCATGCATAACGCCAACCTCTTGTCCGTCATAAGTTGATGTAACAGTCGATTTAA
>CAYRVY010000198.1:0-4763 GCA_964427695.1 uncultured Flavobacteriaceae bacterium | reverse complement strand
CTTGGCTGAACTAACTCTATTTGGACAAATAATCCTCTAGAAATTGCTCTATTTAAGACTTTGTTTTCAAACCCAGTTGCTCTCCAAGGAACAGAAAAGTTGATTGGAAAGAAAACTTTTCCCGTCCTTCCAATAAAAACATGAGGGCCTTTTCTTATTTCCCCTTTTTTATATTTCCATCTTACTTTAGCATCATTTTGTTTCCAAGAATCATCGTTAATATTATTTGGAAAATCCTTCTTCTTAAAATTAGGTGTACTTGTATCATAAATTACAAAGTATTTTGCACTAGTCCCTTTTTTATTTCGAGAGAGTGAATCTTGTATTGCTCCACCTATATCTGAATAATCTAAATTATTATCAATTAAATACATGTCTATCTCACCAACAGATAGCACACCAATTGGGTCGTTCATTAACATAACAAGAAATTTAGGTAACTCTGCATTATGTTTCGCCAAAATTCCCATAGGTTTTACATAACGCAGCAAATATTCTGCTTGATCAAGTTTAGAGCCCAAAAAAGCTTGGTTCTCTTTTGAAAAGTTTTTTATTGCTTTAGATTGACTGTATCCTACTACTACAAACAGTGTTAAAATTAAATTCACTATAAATCTCATAATCAATGCTTTTTAGACTATTTTACTACAAATTAATTGTTGTATTCTCTTTTAGAATTGCTTTTACATATTTCATATCCTATTACAATTCAATCATCTCTCGGATATACATTTAGGGATATTTTTTGTTTTCTTCGGAATAACCTTTGTAAACTCATTAAATAATGACCTATTAATTCTCCACAATCTTGATGTTTTATCTTTAAATCCAAATTTTTAATTTGTTCATATATATGTAAAACTAATTGTCCATGGAATCTTTAAATATATCTTCATTAAGTTCTATAAATGGGCTAGTAATTATTAAGTTATCTTTAATTTCACGTATCCCATTTTCGTAATAGGCTTTACCTGTAACTTTTATACTGTAATTTTCGGAATGTTTTATGAAAAGAATACTATTTTCAGATCCAAGAACAGAAGCCGAAGACATCTTAAAAGGTCCTCGAAATACAACTTTTTCATTATCAAATTGGAATTCTAAAGAAACTTCAATATAGTTTAAAATTCCTTCTTTTTCTGCACCTAAATTAGATGAAAGATTACTCGTAATCTTTACCAAATCTGTGACTGTATTCGTTTCTATGACATTAAATTCACCAATCATATTTTTATAATCTATCTGTTTTATGATATCATCTGAAACCTCAAATAGTGCCTTTTGTGGATATTCATATCTACTATCATAAGCTTTAAAGTTTAGATTGAATGAAACATCATTCTTTGCCAATAATTTTATTAAGGATAAGTTTTCATCTTGCAATTCAAGCTTTAACATAAGAATATCACTATCAACGGGAATAATTCTCCCCGTTTTTTGTCCTCTTATTTGTAGAGGCTGTTCATCAATGAACAGTATTTTTTTTGGAATACTCTTCTCTAAAATAAAGCCATATTTATTCAATTCTTCATTTGCTTTTTCAAGTAATTCCTTTTGATATCCTAATTTTACTTCCATATTCACTGTCAATTTTGAATCACTAGTTGCCCTAAAAATTAGATCTCCTAACTTATTTAAAACACCTGTATTTTCATCCATAATAGGAACTAAAGTTGCCTTACTAGGTATCACATAATATTTAAAGGGGTTTTTGTCTAAATCTTTAACTTTACCTTCTACAATTACATTCAAATCGTTTACAGTTCTTACCCTCTCAATAGAACTCTCTTGATTATAATCGAAATCATTGCATAATTTGTTGAATTCATCTATATAATCTAGGTCTTTCCAAAGAACGTTATCAACTCTTACCTTATAACGATACTTCTGAAACTCAATTAATAGCTTATCTTTTTTCCAAACATTTTTCTCTGCATTCAACTCTGTCGTTATCTGTCTCATAATTTCAATAAACAGCCTATTGACTAATATCTTTTCATCTAGAACAAAAGGATCCTTGTGTAATTTTATTTTTCCATCTGCAACTACAAATGGAGGAGAAGAGCCAACCTTCATTTTTTGAAGACCTTTATGTTTAGTTTTAAAAAATATTTTGTCTGCTGAAAACACATAGTCTGTTTGAGTACGGAGCTTTACAGAACTTAGTTTAATTGGACTTTCATAAATAATACAATTAGCAATAATTTTTATATAACTTCTTTTTTCTCTTCTAGGCTTACCATCAGTATTCAAAAATGATGTAGGTGCATACAAAGTATCGGTTACAACGATATGATCAAAGTCATTAGAGAAACTAGTAAAAGTTCCTTTTCTTATATTTTTAAAATAGTGTACGTTGGTCCTTCCTGCCACACCTTCTATATTTTGGGCAATCGTCTTTTTCTTATGAATCCATCCCCAACCCCATTCGGGTCCTTCTACTATACGTTTAATATCTATTGTTTTTGGAGGTAAGGCTATTTTTTTTCTGCCTTGGGGAATCTTTATTCCAAATGTAGTAGTTTTATAAGTTGTTTTAGTAATTCTAGCTTTATTATAAGGTTCTAATTTTTTTTGTGTATTGAATCTGTAAGCAACATATTTAGTCGTTGTTTGTATAGTACTATTTTTTTTATCTGATAATTTCTTTTGAGCTGTTGTAGTACCTGACAGAAATAGACAAAAACAAATTGCTATAAGTTTTATAAAATGTTTCATATTATTTTTAGAATTAGGTTTAATTTTCTTGCCAATCTTCATCAAACAGAACATTCTCTCCAGATGACAATTCAGTTACTTTTTTAAGACCACCACTAGCTGAAAAAGTTATTTTTCCACCATTAGATTCTCCTTTTGGTAAAAGCAAGTAGATTGATTTTGGTGGGCCAGCTATTCCGTTTGTATAAAATGGTCTAATGTATTTTTTTATTATTTTACCGCCTGTAGCTATTTCAATTTTTACATTGGATAAGTCCATGTCGTTTCCAGATATTTTTTTGAATGAAAGATCCTGACCTTCTATAATATAAGTATCTGTTAATATTTCTAAAGCATCAACATATGTTTCATCACCCGTCATTGTTACTTTACGATCAATATTAAAAGAAAGATCAGACGTTTTGCCTATCACCTGTAGATGAATGTCAAATTCTGGCTCGTTCTGCCTTTGTTTATCATTCTCACCAATTAAATTAAAACTAATATATGATACTTTTTGCCCTCTTGGTGTTTGCCATCCTTCGCCTTTTGTCCATCGTCTCGCTTCCCTTTTAGTAGTACCATCGCTGTTTGTATACTTTATTTCTAAAACTAGCCCATTAAGATTATAATCAGGATTAACAATAGGAAGTCCAAAAATAGTGCTCTTAAAATCTTTGTTTGCGTCAACTAATATTACATAACCTTCAGATACAAGTTGTTCTTCTGTTAAATTATAGTTAGCAAAACTTAAGCCTCCTCCAATTGTAGTTTTGCGTTGTATAATATTTTGTTTAGAATATTTATAATTTATCTCTCCTGTTTGTCTCTTTTCGATGTCTTTTACTGATCGTTGCCATCCTAATTTAATAGAATTTTGGGCTCCTGCTATCTTATCTATTAGCATTTTTTGAACACCTTTGTCATCTGTTGTTGCAAGCATAGACTCTAACTTTGCAAGTTCTTCTGCCTGAGTTAGCATATCTGTATTAAATACTTGACTTTCAATTTTAGCTAATAGAGCCTCTAAATTGGCATCTCCATCTGATGGATCATCACCCTCTTCTTTACATCCAATTTGTTCAACAGTCACATTCTGTGTTTTGCTTAAACTTTCCCTTTTCTTTTCTTTGGTATCTGAAGCCCCAATTTTAATTGGACCTAAACTAAGTCCTCCTTCCTTTTTAGTTTGCTTTTCATAATATTTATATACATTATCCCATTTGCCATGTATATTATAACCACATGGAGGAGTCAACCCATTATAAGTAATATTTGCTCTCATTGTTAAACCAGATTGACCTGTTGTAAGCCCTTCAAATACGTTTGCACCTAATGCAGTAAGGTCATAACTCATCACCATTTCCTGACTTACGGTAGTGGCTCCATCAAAAGAAGAAGCTTTGGCATCAACTTCATCTAAAAAATCACCATTTGCATTTAAAAATTCAATCCTACAACTCTCTAGAGGTAGTCCAGCTAACCTTATTTCTGCCAAGCCCATTTTCCTTTGGTATTTTTTCCAAAAAGCATTCTTTGAATTTTTTAGTTTTCTCACTTTCTCTAAAAGATTTTTCTTTACTTCTTCTACAACTTCAGGTTCCATTTCCATAGTAAAAGTTGCTGAAAGCACAGCACCTTCTTTATCTTCTTTTGTTATCTTATCTTGATATTGATATTTTAAAATGGTCATCTTGGGTCTCACCTTATCGTTTATATCTACATCTTCCGCTACTCGAATTCCTCTTGGCATATAATACCATTGCTCAGGTACTTGTGCATCTCTAATAAGTGTATAGGTAACTTGCTTTCCATATTTTGTAGTGACTGTAATATCTTCTACCATGTTTTCTGCTGCAAGACTTGCTTGTGCATATACATAAGACTGAATCCCTATAAAACATATTGTTAGGCATAGTTTTATTAAAAATTTCAATCTGAATGTTTTCTCGATTTTTTTGATTTCTAATTTTTTCATTTTGATTACACTTTTTAAAAGTTATATTATATTTTGGCTATATTCTAACATAAGACTGAATTAGCGTTTATTTTCCATATTTCCCAAG
>CAYRVY010000197.1:0-4768 GCA_964427695.1 uncultured Flavobacteriaceae bacterium | reverse complement strand
AGCAGTTTAATCCAGATGGAACTTTAGTATATGGAAACTTTTTAGAAACAGTTACCGAAATTATGCCAATGTATTGGATGCGTGCTATTGGAGGTACACTTTTCATTATAGGTATGTTTATCTTAGTTTATAACATTATAGTTACAGTTAAACAAGGAAACGAAGTAGAAGATGAATTAGCTGAAGCTCCAGCCTTACAGCGTGTATCTAAAAAACGTGTCGTTGGAGAAGGATGGCATACTTGGTTAGAACGCAGACCTGTACAATTAACCATTTTAGCAACAGTTACTATTTTAATTGGAGGGATTCTTCAAATTGTTCCAACCATTTTGGTGAAATCTAATATACCAACTATAACAAGCGTACAACCTTATACGCCTTTAGAGTTAGAAGGTCGTGATATTTACATTCGTGAAGGTTGTGTTGGTTGTCATTCTCAAATGATACGACCTTTTAGAAGTGAAGTAGAGCGTTATGGAGAATACTCCAAAGCAGGAGAGTTTGTGTATGATCATCCTTTCCTTTGGGGTTCTAAACGTACTGGCCCAGATTTACACCGTATTGGAGGAAAATATTCCGATAGTTGGCATCTAAACCATATGTACGACCCACAAAGCACATCATCTGGCTCTATCATGCCAGCTTACCAATGGCTGATTAGAGATGAATTAGATAAATTTCATACTGAAGCCAAGATGAAAGTTATGGTAAAATTAGGTGTTCCATATACTGACGAAGATATTGCTAATGCTCAACAAAGCATGTTAGAACAAGGAACTAGAATAGAGCAAAATCTATATTCAGATCCAGATTTTGCCAAAACTTACGAAGCCGACAAACAGTCTGGTGGAGAAGATTTTGTAGAAATGCGTAATCGAGAGATTGTTGCTCTTATTGCCTATATGCAACGTTTAGGAACAGATATAAAAGTAAAAGATATAGACCTAACAACCACTCAAAACTAATAGTTATGTTAAAATTTGTAAAAAGCCATTTGGAGAGCATCACAGGAATTGAAATTTATCCATTAATTTCTTTGTCTATCTTTTTTGTTTTTTTTGTCCTTTTATTTTGGTGGGTTTTAACTGCTAAAAAAGAATACATAAATAAAGTAAGCAATATACCCTTTGAAAACAAAAACCAAACAGAGCTGTGAAACGAGCATATGCTAAAGCTTTATCATTAAAGAAAATGATTAATAGCGAACAGCATGCCTGCGTGCCGAAATACCGTCACTTCGGTATGCAGGCATGTGACTCCCGATAGCTATCGGGATAAAAAACTATAAAAATAAACACATGAAAAATTTAATTCCATCTTGGATAAGAGTACCTGTAATATTTTTTATCATATTCGGTCTTACAGAATATTTTGTTGATTCTGGAAAACAGCCAGCTTTTATAGAATATCCACTAATAATGCTATTTTTATTACTTGTCCTTATAATTTTAATAGCAATAGAAACTATTACAGGCACTTTAGAGCATATAATGTTGCAAAATTTAAATGCTGAAGCTAAAACTAAATTCTTGGCTAATAAAGAAAGGAAATTTGAGTTTAAATGGTTAAAAAACTTATATAAAAAATCTTTAGGCACTAAACCTATCGAAGAAGAACACGAAATTATTCTTGATCATAACTACGATGGTATAAAAGAGTTAGACAACAATCTGCCACCTTGGTGGGTTTATAGCTTTTATGCAACAATAATTTTTGCTGTAGTGTATATGCTTAAATATGAAGTGTTTGATGGCGATAATCAAATAGATGAATTAGAAACTGAATATACCGAAGCTAAAATTGCAATTGAAGAATACAAGAAAACAGCTAAAGATTTGGTAGATTTCAATACCGTTGTTTTGTTAACTGAAACATCCGATTTGAATGCTGGCAAAACCATATATGAGCTTAATTGTGTTGCTTGCCATATGGCTGATGGAGGAGGAGGCATTGGTCCAAACCTTGCTGATAAAAATTGGATTTTAGGCGGAGGAATTAAAAATGTGTTTAAAGTCGTTTCAGAAGGTGGTCGTGACGGTAAAGGTATGATTGCCTGGAGACAACAACTAAAACCAGTAGAAATGGCTCAGGTTTCAAGCTATATATTACAATTTCAAGGCACAACTCCGGCAGAACCTAAAGCTCCTGAAGGTGATATTTGGGTAGATGAAAATGAAACTTCAACTAACAATAATTAAGTAAACTTTATTTAGACCTCACAGGTTTTTTTGTCTATCGAAGATTTATCGAAGTTGGGAAAAACCAAAAAGGTATTAAAAAAAAACTCTTGGAAACACCAGAAAATGAAATATTTAGAGACTCAATTAGTACAATAGGCAAAGACGGTAAGCGTGCCTGGGTATTTCCTAAAAAGCCAAGTGGTAAATACTACGAATGGAGAAAAATTGTTAGTTATGTATTGATAACTATCTTGTTTGCTTCTCCTTTTGTAAAAGTTAATGGAAACCAATTTCTATTGTTTAACGTTTTAGAAAGAAGGTTCAATATTTTTGGATATCCGTTTTGGCCGCAAGACTTTCATCTCTTCGTTATCTCAATGATAATTGGTGTCATTTTTATAGCACTTTTTACAGTAGCTTTTGGTAGAATTTTTTGTGGCTGGATGTGCCCTCAAACTATTTTTCTTGAAATGGTTTTTCGTCGTATAGAATATTGGATTGAAGGCGATAGAGGCAAACAAATACGTTTATCAAAACAAGCTTGGAATGCGAAAAAAATTAGAAAGCGCGTTTTAAAATGGTTTGTTTTTTTAGTGATTTCATTTTTAATTTCCAACGTGTTTTTAGCCTATTTAATAGGAAGTGATAAACTGTTTGAATACATATTAGAGGGACCTTTTAAACATTTAAGTATTTTATTCCCACTTATTATTTTTACAGCAGTTTTCTATTTTGTGTTTGCATGGTTTAGAGAGCAAGTATGCATTATTGCTTGTCCTTATGGAAGATTACAAGGAGTGCTTTTAGACAATAAATCTATTATTGTGGCTTACGACCATAAGCGAGGTGAAGGCGAAAAAGGACGAAAGAAGATTAAAAAAAATGAAGATAGACAAGCACTGGGTCATGGCAATTGTATTGATTGTTTTCAGTGTGTTCATGTGTGTCCGACAGGAATTGACATTAGAAATGGAACCCAGTTAGAATGTATAAACTGCACAGCTTGTATTGATGAGTGTGATAACATCATGGAGAAAGTGAATTTACCAAAAGGATTGATCCGTTTTACAAGTGAAGATGAAATTGAAAAGAAAGAAAAATTCAAATTAACAGCCAGAATGAAAGGCTACGCAGCTATGCTTATTATTTTAATTGGCATACTCTCTGGAATGTTATTAATAAGAAATGATGTAGAAGTAAGAGTATTAAGACTTCCAGGACAATTGTACGAACACAAAGAAGGGAATATTATAAGTAATGTATTTACATATAAATTAATAAATAAAACTTCTAAAACAATTGAAGACTTAAGCTTTAAACTTCGGAAATATAAAGGTGAAATTAAGTTAGTTTCAACTTCTGATAGATTTGAAGTCCCTAAACAAGGCATGACTGAAGGCACTTTTTTTATTGAAATTGATAAAAAATATTTAAAAGACGATAAAAACAAACTGTTAATTGAAGTGTATAGTAATAACGAATTGATAGAAACTACAACAGTTAACTTTTTAGGGCCTAGACGTTTTAATTAATAGTGAATAGTAAATAGTAAATAGTGATTAGTGAATAGTGAATAGTGAATAGTGAATAGTGAATAGTGAAAACAAATCAATGCAAAAGAAAAAAATAGATTTCGCATCAAGTATTGAATGATAAAATAAATAGATTATGAAAATTAATTGGGGAACGGGGATTGTATTAGCATTTATAGGATTTATTTCCTTTATAATGTACTTCATTATTAATATGTACACCAACAAAAATTACCATTTCGATTTGGTGATCGAAGATTATTATAAAGCCGAATTAGAATTGCAAAACGATATTGATAAAGAGGAGAACGCAAAATATTTAATAAAAAATATAAGCTGGAAAAAAACAGATAAAGGTATAGTTATTAAATTTCCAGAAGATTTAGATTTTAAAAATATTACTGGAAAAGTGTTCCTATATAGACCATCTAATAAACAATTAGACTTTGAAACAAAAATTTCATTGTCTAATCACAATTTGCTCATACCTGACAATCGTTTGTTAGATGGTCGCTGGAACATTAATGTATATTGGCAATATAACGGAAATTCGTATTTATACAAAAAAGAAATTTTTTACTAAAAATATGCTTTGGTCTGCACTCATATTTGGTCTTTTAGGAAGTTTTCACTGCGTTGGTATGTGTGGTCCTATTGCATTTATGCTACCTGTGGACAGAACTAATTCTTACAAAAAAATAAGTCAGATTTTTATATACCATTTTGGCAGATTATTGGCTTACAGTTTTATTGGTTTGTTTTTCGGTTTGCTTGGTAAAAGCTTGTATATTTTTGGGGTACAGCAACAGCTTTCGATTGTAATAGGAATTGTAATGATTATTATTGTGCTATTACCTTATAAAACCTTTAATAAATACAATTTTTCTAAACCTCTATATAAAGTTATTTCTAAAGTAAAATCTGCTTTAGGCAAAGCACTAAAGAAAAAAACAGCAGATACTTTTTTAACTATCGGATTTTTAAACGGTTTTTTACCTTGCGGATTAGTCTATATGGCAGTTTTTGGAGCAATGGCTTCAGGGACTGCTTTACAAG
>CAYRVY010000196.1:2267-4788 GCA_964427695.1 uncultured Flavobacteriaceae bacterium | reverse complement strand
AATCTACAGGATTAAAATGTGTAGCTTTTTTTAGAATATCTTTTTGAAGCTTATTCTTTTTATCAATTTGAGCAGATTCAACTATTTGAAGTGAGATATTTCCATTTTCACTTTTTACCCAAAAAGGGCCTCCTCCTGGTTCTCCTTCATTTTTTACCATGCCACAAACACGAATAGGACGGTTTAGTTTTTCGGCTAAATATTCAACTTGATATTCTATAGCGTATTTTTCGAATTCTGAACTTATCGTTACATTCATTTTATTGGACAAAAACTGTGCTATATTAATAAGGTCTTCTTCATTAACTTCTTTATTATCCAAATCCTTTTGATATATAAATGCTTGTTCCTGCACTTTAAGCAAAACTCCGGCAAGCATTTTCTTGTATTGCCCTACTTCTTTTTCAAGATTAATTACCACTACATTATCTATGTTTTTAATAAAAATTACATCTGCATTTAAGTCATTTAAATTCTCCAGCAAAGCACCATGACCTGATGGTCGAAAAAGCAAACTTCTATCCTCTTCTCTAAAAAGTTCGTTTTTTGGTGTTACTGCTATTGTATCTGTAGATTCTTTTTGATATGAAAACGAAATATTGAACCTTGTATTGGTTTTTGTTTCTACATTTTCTTCAATACGCTTAAACTCGTCATCGAATTTATGGTTATGCTTTTCTGAAATTGTAAAATGTAAATTAGCTCTGTTATTTGATGACGCATAATAAGCTGCTTCAAATAAATGCTCTTCAAAAGCTGTTGAAACGTGATTTTTATATCTATGGAAAGGTAATAATCCTTTTGGCGAAAAGCTATAATTCAATCGATCATTGTCAAGCAATGTTTTAATGAATTCAACACGTTGTATTCCATAAGATAATTCATTAAAATTAGGAACCATTTTATGGGTTTTATAAATAACTTCTTCAAAAAAAGGTAATTTTTCTAAACCAACTAAAAATAGCGAAAGTTCTTTAGCATTATGCCTTTTTATATACGACTTAATACTCTCTTCCAATGGATTATATTCTTCAATAAACTGAAACAAAAACTTAAACATTCGTGTTGCAGCTCCCGAAGCTGGTACAAATTTTAATATTGAAATTGACTCTCTTTTGTTATTAAAATGATTAATATAGTCTTCTTTCTCTTTCTTATTAAGCTGCAATATTCCGTTGCCAATTGTTGCGCTTTCTTTTAAATTAACAAATGGGAAACCTGTTTTAAAAAGCTGGATTTGCGCTTCTACTTTTTTTACTGTTAATCCTTTTTTTTCTATTTGTTGTATGTCTTTATCTGAAAAATTCAAGGCTTATTTTTAATTAGTTTATCTATATGTTTTACGGCTTCTTCTAAACGTTCTTTTTGTGTTCCTTTAAGCAAAATATATGGTCTGTTGTATTTTATTAATGTATCTTCAAAAGCTTTGAACATACGTAATCTTTCATTCGGTTTATCTCGTAAATCGTCTGCTTCCCAAGGTGTATCAATATAAGTTAAAAAATACAAATCATAAGTGTTTTCTATCGCATATTTTTCTAATATTGGATCACATTTCCCAACATAATAAGCTTCGGAATATACTTTGGTTTCCAATAAATCTGTATCGCAAATTAAAATTGAATTTGTTTTTTGAGCTAAATTATTTTCAAGTTTCATTTGTCCTATGGCAATTGGTACTAAATCTTCTGGTTCGCAAGTTTTACGCTCATTATTCCATTTGTTTTGAAGATACTCTCGAGCATATTCACGAACCCAAACCGAATTGTAGTATCGTGCTAACTGCCTTGACAATGTAGTCTTTCCAGTAGATTCTGGTCCAAATAAGACTACTTTTAAGCAGCTTGCTGGTTGTTGTTTAAGTTTTTCTTCCATTCTTTATATCCTAAATATGCTAATACTAAAAATATGATAAATTGTATTCCTGAAAAGCCCAATCCTTTAATAAAGTACAAAGGAATAGAAATAGCATTTCCAACAATCCAAAGCAACCAATGTTCTATTTTTTTATTAGCCATTAACCACATTGCTGCAAAAAAGATTCCTGTTGTAAACGTATCAAAATAGTCAGTCATTCTATCAAAACGATTGAAATGTAGATACACAAAAACAACCAATACTGCAGTAAAAATAAATATCCCTAAAGCCTTTAATTTATCTTCTTTAGTGGATATTGTAATTTCAATATGTTCTCCTTTAATAAGTTTTGTCCACATATACCAGCCATAAATACTCATCAAGGTATAATAGATATTTATTATTAAATCTCCATACAGCGTAAATTGATAGCATATATATATATAAATAGCTGTACTTATTATGCCTGTTGGATACACTAAAAGATGTTCTTTTTTTGCATACCAAACACTCGCAATCCCAAAAATTACAGCTAATATTTCTAAAGAAATATTTAATATAGTTGCCGTTTTATAGGGATTAACAAAAAAATCTACTATTTGGTTCATGTTAGTGTATTCCTGTTTTTAGTTTTAGTCTTTCCTGCAAGGTTTCTAAAACCTTG
>CAYRVY010000196.1:0-2167 GCA_964427695.1 uncultured Flavobacteriaceae bacterium | reverse complement strand
CAAGGTTTCTAAAACCTTGCAGGATTACAACTATTATTTTTTCAAATCATCAAAAAACGTTTCATCTTCTTCAAAAGCTGTTCCAATAACTACCAAATCTGCTCCAGCATTATATGCTTGATCAAGTTGTTGATTACTTCGAATGCCTCCACCAACAATTAATGGGATTTTTAATGCTTTTTTTACTTCTAAAATCATTTCAATATCAATAGGATGTGTTGCTCCACTTCCGGCTTCTAAATACATGAGTTTCATACCAAGAAATTCTCCTGCTAATGCTGTATCTACTACATGCTGAATGTTATTTCGTGACATTGGTTGTGTTCCTGTTACTTTTTGAACTGATGTTTCTCTCCCATCCCGATAGTTATCGGGATCGATTAACACATATCCTGTCGGAATTACTTCCAAATTAGTATTCCTAATAGTAGGTATAGACTCAATGTGTTTCCCAATTAAATAATCAGGATTTCTCCCTGAAATTAAAGACAAAAACAATATTGCATCTGCTTTGTCTGTAACTTGCGAAACATCTCCTGGAAATAAAATTATTGGAAGGCTTGTAAGCTTTTTTATTTCTGAAACTAAAATATCAGTTGCTAAATCTTCAACATTACTTCCACCAACAAAAATATGAGTTGTAATTGAAGCGTTTATTTTTTCAATAAAACCAGAAATATTTTCGAGATTCATTTTATCAGGATCAATCAATACAGCAAGTAGGTTTTCTGCTTTAGAAATTGAGGTCAATATGTTTTGATAAATCGAATTCATTTAAGCTGTAACATAAGCACAAGTAAATCCTTCAAATTCTAAATAATATGCTAAATGTCGATACTTTTTCTCTTCATAATCAATCCAAGACAAAGTAGTTTCATCTTGAAACGTAAACGGAATAACCAATGTGTGCTGTTTAAAACTCAATCCTGGAATGGCAAATAATTTGTACAAGGATTCTTTAATGCACCAAATTAAAGTTAGTTTTCGTGTATAATCTTCAGATTTTATGTTGAGGTACTGAAATTCATAATCGATAAACTTCTTGGCAATCAATTGTATTTTTTTACGTTGCTTTTCTATATCGACTCCAACTTTACTTTTACTAATAATGATGGCTGAAAATATAAACGAATGCGTGATAGAAATATAATTACCATCATTTAAATATGGTTTTCCATTATCGTCGTAGTGTAACTCAATATCTGTATAACCAAATTCCATTAATAAACGACGAACACTTAAAAAACCTCGTTGATGCATCTCGCTTTTCATATCTAATACACGCTCTAAACTTTTAGGTTTTAAATCAATAGATTGCATTAAATCTTTATAAGATTCTGTAATCTTCCAGATTTTAACAGTAGTTTGTGAATTAGGATGAATTGTTTTATAAAGAGGCATATAAATTTCTCGGACTTATTATGTAACTTTGCAAACAAAATTTTTGCTAAAACAAATATACAATTATGAACACAAAAACTATTCCTTATGTAGCTAATAAAGTAAAAGACTTATCGCTTGCAGATTGGGGAAGAAAAGAAATAGAATTGGCAGAAGCCGAAATGCCAGGATTAATGAGTCTTCGTGATGAATACAAAGATTCTCAACCTCTAAAAGGCGCTCGAATTGCTGGTTGTTTACACATGACCATCCAAACTGCTGTTTTAATTGAAACCTTACAAGCTCTTGGAGCAGAAGTCACCTGGAGTTCTTGTAACATTTTCTCTACTCAAGATCAGGCTGCTGCTGCAATTGCTGCTGCTGGAACTGCTGTTTACGCTTGGAAAGATATGACTGAAGAAGAATTTGATTGGTGTATTGAACAAACTCTTTTCTTTGGCGAAGACCGTAAACCATTAAACCTGATTCTTGATGATGGTGGCGATTTAACCAATATGGTGTTAGATAAATATCCAGAATTGGCTGAAGGTATTAACGGTTTAAGCGAAGAAACTACAACTGGAGTTCATAGATTATACGATAGAATGAAAGCTGGAACATTACCAATGCCAGCAATTAATGTTAACGATTCGGTGACTAAAAGTAAATTTGACAATAAATATGGTTGTCGTGAAAGTGCTGTAGATGCCATTCGTCGTGCAACAGATATTATGCTTGCTGGAAAACGTGTGGTTGTTTGTGGTTATGGCGATGTTGGTAAAGGCAC
>CAYRVY010000195.1:0-4807 GCA_964427695.1 uncultured Flavobacteriaceae bacterium | reverse complement strand
GGTTTTAATTTTGATTTAGAAACTTCTATAGGTAAGTATATTAGTTATTGTTTTATTATCGGAACTTTTTTGTTTTCGATTAGCATCTATGCTCTTGTGATTAGCTCAGCAAAAGGAAAGAAAATAAAATTTATTGGGACAAAGAGTTCGCTTTAATTAATAGTTCTGATTCAATAACTCTTCACTAAAACAACGTAATCTGCCCTTCATCATCGACATCTATATCTCCTTCAGGATTACCATTAAGCAGTGGTTTAGAAGTATTTTCCTTATTGGAATTTGAAGTTTTAAAATTGGATATTTCAGATGTTTCAGCAGAAACATCTGTTACATCTACAACTTCAATTTCATCTGCTGGAATTTCTTCTGGAGCTTCAAAAGGCAAGGGTTCTAACAAATTAACTTGTCTTATTTTTTCGGTAGTTAGCTGGTTTCCAAGTGCTTTTATTCCTTTTATTGCTATAAACTCTTCAAGATTGATCTTGTGATTTTCCTTTCGCTCTTTACCTCTTTCTTTTGTAAACTCAATTTCGGCCATAGGTTTCCAATCTGTAGAAACGATTTCTAATATAGAATTTTTATGATTAGTTATAAATAACTCTTCTTTACTTTCGTTTTCAATTAAAAAACGCTTTACAAAATACCTTTCTTTATCTCCATCAAAATAAATTACAGAAATGGGTTTTTTAGGAATCCATTTTTCAAGTGTAATCATATCCTCGTTAAAATGAACAGACATTTTAGGGATAATCGTTTTTACAACTCCAGATTGTGTAATGATTAATATTCTATCCTCTCCTCTAAACTCGCCTATTAACTCTCCTCTTTCATCAAGATTTAAACGCTGAACTGTATCGTCGAACCATATTTTTCGTGGTTTTAAAGTGGAAACACCTTTTTCTTTTAATTCAATCTTTTTAACTGAATATTTAGTTACCACATTCCCTTTTGAGGCACGACCTTTAATTATAACATCAGCAAAATCTATATCCCACTTCAGTTTTTTTATAGCACCTGCTTGTCTTAAAAATACGGTAACAACTTCGGCTTCTCCATTAGGATTTGCTGAAAAATACCAAATTTTTGAACTTTTATTACCATAAGCTAAATCGTATTTTTTGTCTCGAGTTACTCCTGTTACTGCAAATCGTTTAATGTATGAAGCTCCTCTTGTTCCATCACGATAAATCATATTATAAATGCTGCGATTGTCTTTTTTCTTAAATACTGCTACATGTATAATGTCTTTACCAATAAAGGTTTTAGATCCTACTTTTGTAACTATCATTTTGCCTTCTCTTGTAAACACAACAATGTCGTCAATATCACTACAGTCGCATACATATTCGTCACGACGTAGAGATGTGCCTACAAATCCTTCTGCTCTATTTACATAAAGTTTAGTGTTTCTGATTACAACTTTTGTAGCTACAATATCATCGAAAATCTTAATTTCTGTTTTTCGCTCTTTCCCTTTGCCATAGTCTTTTTTAAGTCTCTTAAAATAATCAATAGCATAATTAATTAAATTTTCTAAATGATGCTTTATTTGTGCAATTTGGTCTTCGAGTGCCTCAATTTTTTGATGTGCTTTATTTATATCGAATTTAGAAATACGTTTGATTCTAATTTCTGTTAGACGTACAATGTCGTCTTCTAATACTGCTCTTTTTAAATGCTTGGTATATGGCTGTAATCCATTGTCTATAGCTTTAATAACGCCTTCCCAAGTTTCTTCATCTTCAATTTTTCGGTAAATTTTGTTTTCGATAAAGATGCGTTCTAAAGATGCAAAATGCCATTGTTCTTCAAATTCATTTTGTTTAATCTCTAATTCATTTTTTAAAAGCTGAACTGTTTTATCCGTAGAACTGCGTAACATTTCGGACACGCCAATAAATATAGGTTTATTGTTTTCGATTACGCAACCTAATGGCGAAATGGAGTTCTCACAATTTGTAAATGCATATAAAGCATCTATAGTTTTATCTGGTGAAATGCCAGATGGTAAATGCACTAATATTTCTACTTGTGCAGCTGTATTATCTTCAATTTTTTTAATCTTTATTTTACCTTTATCATTGGCTTTTATTATGGAATCTATTAAAGATGTTGTAGTTGTACCAAAAGGAATTTCGGTAATAACTAATACATTTTTATCGTGTTGAGTAATTTTGGCACGCACACGAACTTTACCACCTCGCATTCCATCATTATAATTAGTGATATCTGCAATTCCTGATGTAGGAAAATCTGGTAGAATTGTAAAACGTTTTCCTTGTAGATGTTTTATAGATGCATTTATAAGTTCGACAAAATTATGAGGTAAAATTTTTGTAGATAAGCCAACTGCAATACCTTCTGCTCCTTGTGCTAAAAGCAATGGAAACATTACTGGAAGATTTACTGGTTCTTTACGACGACCATCATAGGATGCTTGCCATTCGGTTATTTTTGAATTATATACAACATCTAAACCAAATTTAGAAATACGTGCTTCTATATAACGAGATGCTGCAGCTCTATCTCCTGTAAGAATGTTTCCCCAATTTCCTTGAGTGTCTATTAATAAGTCTTTTTGTCCAAGTTGAACCATAGCATCTGCTATGCTTGCATCTCCATGAGGATGATATTGCATTGTATGTCCTACAATATTAGCAACTTTATTATATCGTCCATCATCCAGATCCTTCATAGAATGCATGATACGTCGTTGTACAGGTTTAAAACCGTCTTCTATGGCAGGAACAGCACGTTCTAAAATTACATAAGAAGCATAATCTAAAAACCAATCCTTAAACATCCCAGAAACTCTAGTAATGGTTTCTTGCGACTCACCTTGATTGTTAATTATATTGTTGTTATCTTCTATCATGTATTATAATTGTTTGACTTCTTTAACTAAATCTAACTCAACTTTAAGATTATTTATAATAAATTCTTGTCTGTTTGGAGTATTTTTTCCCATATAAAATTGAAGTAATTCTTCGATAGACATATCTTTATCTAACATAATTGGGTCTAAACGTATATTGTCTCCTATAAAATGTTGAAACTCATCTGGCGAAATTTCTCCAAGCCCTTTAAATCGAGTTATTTCAAGATTTCCTTTTAGTTTTTTTAAAGCGTCCCTACGTTCTTGCTCAGAATAACAATAGATTGTTTCTTTTTTATTTCGTACTCTAAACAAAGGCGTTTGCAATATATATAAATGTCCTTCTTTTATAAGCTCTGGAAAAAATTGTAAAAAGAAGGTAATTAACAATAAACGAATGTGCATTCCGTCAACATCAGCATCAGTTGCAATTACAATATTATTATAACGAAGACCTTCAATAGATTCTTCAATATTTAAAGCTGCTTGAAGTAAATTAAACTCTTCGTTTTCATAAACTATTTTTTTACTTAAACCATACGAGTTTAAAGGCTTACCTTTTAAACTAAAAACCGCTTGTGTATTAACATCTCTTGATTTAGTGATGCTACCAGAAGCTGAATCACCTTCTGTAATAAATAAAGTAGTCTCTAACCTTCTGTCTTTTTTTAAATCTCCAAAATGAACTCTGCAATCACGTAATTTTTTGTTATGTAAATTTGCTTTTTTTGCACGTTCACGAGCAATTTTGCGTATTCCTGATAGTTCTTTTCGTTCTTTCTCAGCTTGTAAAATTTTATTTTGAATTGCTTGTGCTGTTTCAGGGTTTTTATGCAAGTAATTATCGAATTGCCTTTTTACAAAATCGTTTATAAATGTCCTAACCGTTGGTAAACCACCTCCCATTTCGGTAGAGCCTAATTTGGTTTTGGTCTGACTTTCAAAAATAGGTTCCATTACTTTTATAGAAATAGCAGTAACTATAGACTTGCGAATATCTGAAGCTTCATAGTTTTTTCCATAATATTCACGAACAGTTTTTACTAATGCTTCTCTATATGCTGCTTGATGTGTACCTCCTTGCGTTGTGTGTTGCCCATTTACAAACGAATGATACTCTTCGCTATATTGCGTTCTGCTGTGTGTTATAGCGACTTCAATATCTTCTCCTTTTAAATGAATAATTGGATAAAGCATATCGTTTGTCAAAATATTTTCTTCTAATAAATCTTTTAATCCATTCTCGCTAAAGAATTTTTCGCCATTAAAAATTATGGTTAAGCCTGTATTGAGATACACATAATTCTTGAGCATTTTTGCTACATACTCATTTCTATACTTGTATTTTTTAAAAATTTGTTCGTCTGGAATAAAAGATACTTTTGTGCCTTTACGACGAGACGTATCGTCTAATAATTCCTGATTGATTAAAATACCTTGCCCAAACTCGGCTGAAGCAGACTTCTCATCACGTGTAGATTCTACTCTAAAATATTCCGATAATGCATTAACAGCTTTGGTTCCTACTCCATTTAATCCAACCGCCTTTTTAAATGCTTTAGAATCATACTTTCCTCCTGTGTTCATTTTAGAAACGACATCAACTACTTTGCCGAGAGGAATACCACGACCATAATCGCGTACAATAACTTTATTGCCTTGAATCGAAATATCAATAGTCTTACCTGCTCCCATAACATACTCATCTATCGAGTTGTCGAGTATTTCTTTTAGAAGAATGTAAATCCCATCGTCTGCCGAAGAACCATCTCCAAGTTTGCCAATATACATTCCTGGACGCATTCGGATGTGTTCCTTCCAGTCGAGTGAACGTATATTATCTTCGGTATAGGTTGATTTTTGAGACATAATTTTGCTGAAATAGATAAGTTGCTAATATAATATTTCAACTTAAAAAATAAAATATAGAAC
>CAYRVY010000194.1:0-4809 GCA_964427695.1 uncultured Flavobacteriaceae bacterium | reverse complement strand
TTGTTTTAGTGAAGAGTTATTGAATCAGAACTATTAATTAAAGCGAACTCTTTGTGATTGAAAATATAAGCCAACAAAAACTATTTACTGCTCACTGTCAACTAAATACACTTTAAAAGCAATCCCTTTTTGTTTAATTTCTTGACCAACGTAAGAATATTCAAAAGTATAGGAGGAGTCTGTTGTAATAAGAATTTTTAAATGTATATCCTTTCTTTCAGCCATATTCTTTGGGTTAATGGTTTTAAAAACCACTTCGCAGTCATTTATCCATCTCACATTTGAAGAATCTGTTTTGTTTTCAAAAGTTTCTATCTGCAAATTATTAGTCCTAACAAAATTTGAGACATAAGATATGTTGTCAATAGTTATAGTGCTTTTAAACACACCTGTTTTAAAATCAATACAGTTACGCTCAATTTGGTAACAACTTGCAAGTAATAAGAAAAGAGATAAAAAAAAAATGTATCGCATAAAAATATATTTTATACAAAAGAACAAAATATTTTAGTTCTTATAGCTTTTAAAACTACCATCTTTATAAAAAATAACTATGCGATAGATAGATTTATCTTTATTTTCTTTAAGTGCAATTTCAGGTGTGTTTTCTAATTTTTCAGAGTGTTCTTGTTGCTGGACAGGAAAAGTACCTTTTCCATTAAGTAGCCAATACAATTCAACATCAGGATAGGAGGTAAGTACCTTCATAATAAAATCTAAACTTGGTTTATTTCTTCCAGACAATATATGTGAAATACTAGAACGTTGTACACCAATTTTTTCAGCAAAAGAAGAAGCAGATTTACCATAGAAATTCATGATTTTTTCTAGTCTTTTTGCAAATGCTTCGTTGTTTATCATTGTAAATAGTTAATTTAAAACAATATGTTACAAATGTAATTATATTAATTAATCTAACCTAATTTATATCGATAAATTGTTGCCTACTAATGATTAAATACTTTATATAAAACAAGATAACAAATTGATAATAAGAAATATAACTTCATATATTTTTATGAAGCATTAATGCTTCACAAATTTTGAATATTAACCCAGTAAAAGTTTAACATTGTAATATAATTTGATAGTTTGAATGTTTACATTTGTAAAAATACAAATGTTTACCTTTGTAATCTTTAAGAAAATTAAATGCATATAAAAATTTTAAAATCACTCTTCAAAACACATAAAGAAAAGTTTCTTTTTGGCCGTTATATTACGACAGATATAATTAAACCTATTTTAGAAAATTTACCATCTGCTTTTAAGGTTTGTACTATAGGGAAATCTGTAAATGACGAAAATATTTATTCTGTTAGTATAGGTAATGGAAGAAAAAATGTCCTGATATGGTCTCAAATGCATGGCAGCGAATCCACAACAACCAAGGCTTTATTCGATTTTTTTAATTTTTTGAGTTGTTCTCCCGATAGCTATCGGGATGCGTTTTCAAACACTATCATGACTAATTGTACACTAATGATCATTCCTATGCTTAATCCTGATGGAGCATTGGCTTATAAGCGTTTTAATGCTAATAATGTTGATTTAAATCGTGATGCTCAAGATTTGTCTCAACCAGAAAGTATTGTATTGCGACAGTGTTTTAATGACTTCAAACCAGATTATTGTTTTAATCTTCATGATCAGCGTACTATTTTTAGCGCAGGAAAAACTAATAATCCTGCAACTGTATCTTTTTTAAGCCCATCACAAGATAAGAGTTGTAGTTTAACAAAAAATAGAACTGTAGCAATGGAAATTATAGGTGTTATGAATGCTATACTTCAAAAACAAATCCCTAATCAAGTTGCTATTTACGATGATGCATTTAATATTAATTGTACTGGAGATATGTTTCAGAGTCAAAATGTACCAACAATTTTATTTGAAGCAGGACATTATAAAAACGACTATAAAAGAGAGAAAACAAGAGAGTTTATATTTCAATCTTTAATAGTTTCGTTGCGATACATAGCTATAAATAGCATTAATGGAGATAAACATAGACGCTATTATAAGATTCCAAAAAATGAAAACTATTTTTTCGATATTATTATTAGAAATTCTACAGTTTCAATTAAAAACAAAGAGCGAATTTTTGATATAGGAATTTTATATGAAGAACGGTTAATAAATGATTCTATAAAATTTATTCCAATAATTAATAAAATTTCTGATTTGAGCAAATATTTTGGTCATAAAGAAATTGATGCTAAAGATGCTAGAGTTTTATTACCTAATTTAAGTGAGCTGAAAGCAGGTTACGAAATCGATTTCGTTTTGATAAATAATACAAAATTCTCATTAATCCTTTAAAGATCTTAAAAATATATAAATATTTATTAATAAAAATGTACTATTTTTGATTATTATCTAACAAAAATAAAAAATGGTAAAATTTAGATTAGACGAAACAGACCATCAAATTCTTAATATGTTAATAGACAATACAAGAATTCCTTTTACAGACATTGCAAAAAAATTATTAATTTCTGCTGGTACAGTTCATGTAAGAGTTAAAAAAATGGAAGAAGGCGGAATTATAAAGGGGTCTTCTTTGACTTTAGATTATCAAAAATTGGGATATCCTTTTATCGCTTATGTTGGCGTGTTTTTACAAAATACATCACAAACAAAGTTTGTTTTAGAGCGTATTCAACAAATTCCTTTTGTAACTGTAGCGCATATAACTACAGGAAAATTCAATATATTTTGTAAAATTAGAGCGAAAGACACAACTCATGCAAAAGATATCATCTTTAGCCTTGACGATATAGAAGGTGTTTATAGAACAGAAACTATGATTTCTCTTGAAGAAAGCATTAATGATAAAAAGCGTTTAATGCATACAATTTTTAATGAATTGTAAATTATATAAAAATTTACAATTTATTCTTCTTCTTCATTTAGCAATAGATTTCCTAATTTATTAATTTTCATATCAGCATTTTTGAAGTTAGTCATAGTATAGTGCAGCATACTACTAACTTTAACCAAATAAATTGTCTCATCAGTTTTAACCTCAACAGCTTCAATGATTTCATTATTGTGATTTTCAAAAACTATGATATCATTATCATTATAACCATCAGGAAACTTTTGAGTTAAAAGCTTAAAGATGTCTGGAGTTAGTTTTTTTAAATCAATGATAATTCTTCTCATTACAAAAAAGGGTGTCTAACTTTTTTATTTATTCCAATAAAAATAAGTGTTATAAAATTACAAATTATTTTAATTCAATATTATGCAAGGTAAAACTTAAATGCTTCTATTATAAGGCTGTTTTCTACTAAACAATTTATTTTTGGTTTGCCCATAGCTTCTAATAGTACAAAATTAATATTGCCATGTTCATTTTTTTTGTCGTGTTTTAGCAATTCAATTATAGGATTATAATCGGCTTCTTTAATTGTAATTTTTCCAAATATTTTAGTGATAAGTTCTTTAATTTCTTGGGTTTTTTCTTCTGAAAAATTGCACAATTTCGAAGATAGGTAAATTGCTAACACCATTCCTATAGCTATTGCTTCTCCATGTAATAAATTTGGTTTATTAGGATTACTCAAATAATACGATTCTATGGCATGACCAAGTGTATGCCCAAAATTTAATGTCTTACGCAAATTATCTTCTGTGGGATCTATATCTACAATGTTTTGCTTTATTACTATAGATTCATAAATTAACTCATCTAAATCCTGAATATTTAATAGAGATAGGTCTTTAAATTTGTTCCAATACAATTCACTAAAAATTAATCCATGCTTTAGCATTTCGGCTAAACCAGATCGCATTTCATTTTGTGGCAGAGTGCTTAAAAAATGTGTGTCCACCAGTATCATTTCTGGATCATTAATTACACCTATTTGATTTTTTAGAGTATCTATATTAACACCTGTTTTGCCACCAACCGAAGCGTCAACCATTGCTAATAATGACGTAGGTACATTAATATACTTTATCCCACGCTTGTATGTAGAGGCTACAAAACCTCCCAAATCTGTAACAACCCCACCACCAAGATTAATAATTAGGCTTTTTCTGTCAGCATTAAGATTAGATAAAGCGCTCCAAACACTAGCACAAGTATCTATTGATTTATGAATTTCTCCAGCTTCAATTTCTATAATTTCAATTTCGAGATGAGTTTCAATTTTAGCAACAAAGTTCGGATAGCAAAGATTGTGTGTATTTGTATCTAAAATAACAACTATTTTCGAAAAGTCAGAATGCTGTAAATATGCATTTATTTTAGTATAACTGTTTGAATTAAAGTGTATTGAATATTGTGTGGTAACAATAGATTTCATATTAAAGATTAAAAATATTTGGCTATGAAAATAAGTAGTTTTTATTTAAAAAGATATCTTCTTAATAAATATCTTTGTTATAAATTTTTATTGTAATGGCATCAGAAAAAAAATTTAACAATACAAAAATAGCGTTTCAGCTAAAAAATGATTCTGAATTAGAACGCGCGTATTTCTTATTTAAGATGATTTCTCATCAGCCTTTAGTTAAAATTGGTACAGCAGCTACAAATTTTGCTCTAAAAGCAAATTTACCAGTCGAAGGATTGATAAGATCTACTGTTTTCGATCATTTTTGTGGTGGTGTAAATGAGGAAGATTGCTTACCTGTAATAGATGAAATGTACAGTAAAGGAATATCTAGTGTTTTAGATTACTCGGTAGAAGGGAAAGAAAGTGAAGCTCAATTTAATACAGCTCTTAATAAAACACTGGAAATTATAAATTTTGCTAAACACAAAGAAGCAATGCCTATTGCTGTTTTTAAGCCAAC
>CAYRVY010000193.1:0-4842 GCA_964427695.1 uncultured Flavobacteriaceae bacterium | reverse complement strand
AATTTGCCAGAGCATCATCCTGCAAGAGATATGCAAGACACGTTCTTTATTCAAACCAATCCAGATATTTTATTGCGTACACATACAAGTTCGGTACAAGTTCGCTACATGGAAAACAACAAACCACCAATTCGTACAATTTCTCCGGGAAGAGTTTACAGAAATGAAGCCATTTCGGCGCGTTCGCACTGTTTTTTCCACCAAGTAGAAGGCTTGTATATAGATAAAGACGTGAGTTTTGCAGACCTTAAACAAACCTTGCAGTATTTTACTACCGAACTCTTTGGGAAATCTAAAATACGATTACGACCATCGTATTTCCCGTTTACCGAACCTAGCGCAGAGGTTGACGTGTATTGGGGACTTGAGACCGAAACCGATTACAAAATGACCAAAGGCACAGGTTGGTTAGAAATTATGGGCTGCGGTATGGTTGATCCTAATGTGTTAGAAAATTGCGGCATAGACTCAAAGACATATTCTGGTTTTGCTTTCGGAATGGGAATAGATCGTATTGCACTTTTACTTCACCAAATTAGTGATATACGTTTGTTGAGCGAAAATGATGTACGCTTTTTAGAGCAGTTTAAGTCGGCACTTTAAAACACTTTTAAAAAAGTTTCGTTTAATGGTTAGTGTAAAATGCGTTTTAATGCAGTTTAGGTTTTGTTGTAGCTAGTTTAATTCTATTTGTTTTGCTTTCTGCTTTATTAATTCTTTATACACATTCTTTGTTGAGCTCGGTAAAAAACTTTTATCAATAAAATTGAACCATCTAGGTAAAAGTTTTTTGAATTTTTTAAAAATATTGTCTATTACTTTTTGATCTAATCCAGAGCCCTTCATCGCAGTTTCAAAATCCTGTTTTTGAATTTTTTTCTTTTTCCCATTTAAATTAAGAGCTAAATCCTCATCATCACCTTCTACTACTAACTCAGATGCAACTAAGTCGTAAGCAGGGCATAAAGTGTAGTCACCATCCATTTTTATGAGTGAGAAGTTTTTCAAGTGCATGTCATTATTACCTGTTAGAAAACTAAACAGGACTAGTTCGTAGAAGTTTGTCAAGTCCAGACCTAGGTTTGCAGAATATTTTTTTATTGCTTTTGCGATTTGTTCATACGATCCTTTGTATTTATGCTCAGTTAGCCTCTCTGTAAGTTGACACATATCTTCCATATGTTTTTTGCTTCCATTTTTTCTGTCAATTCTTTTTGTAATGTATGTTAGTTGCCCAGATTTTAATTTTATTAGAGAATGCTCAACGGTTTTAATCTTACTGATTTCTGCCAAATGCATTGTTAAATCTTCATTTTCAGGAAGATTAGAGTAAATTTCTGTTTGTGGTTTTAGTATATAGTCTCCCCATAAACCAACTATTGTAAAACGTTCAGAGGAACTTGATTCTTCGCTTAATCCAAGAGAAAGTTTTGGTTGTACTCCTGTAACTGTTTTTTGACTTTTTATTACTTGTTCTGCCAATTCTAATATTTGGTCTTGCGTAAACTCTAATTTTGGTGGAATTTGAGTCCCGAAAAACTTCTTACTACATCTTTGATGGAAGCTAGCTTTTCCAGCAGGTGTTTCTAATTCTTTCGAATCAAGTTCTTTATAGCAGTATAGGCATTTGTTTCCCATAATCTTTACATTGCTTCTATTGATACTGCACCAATACAATCTTGGCATGTTTTGAGTAATATTTCCATTCTGTCCCTAAGGTTTAATTTCCAATTTTTTTGAGCGATGTCAAGTAACCATCCTTCTGGAATTAAGCCATCAAAAAACGGGAAAATTACCATACTATCATATGGTTTATTCGTTAACGGCAGTGTCAAACTTATTGGTTCTGCTTCTTCGCTTTCTAAATAGGATTGGTGGTATTGAAAATGAAAACCGTTTTCATCTTCGGTTAATGTTCCCGCCAATTTATCATACATATATACTTTAGCTTTTTTCATTTCTTTCTGATGGCATTGAACCAAGTTCATGGCCAAATAATAACAGTACTTGATTGACTTTATCCATTTGCAGTGTAAGCTTTCCTTGTTCGAGATCTCGGACAAATCTCAGACCTACTCCAGCTTTGAATGAAAGATCTTCTTGAGTTAATCCAAGTGACTTCCTCTTGTTTTTTACAAATTGACTAAGCTTATTCATCTTTATTATACCTTTTCGGGTATAAAAATAGAAAATTTATTTAAGAATATACCTTTTCGGGTATGAAAATGTGTTTTAGAATCGTAATTATACCTTTTCGGGTATAAATCAATGACAATTATCGTTTAGTATACCCGAGTGGGTATACTTTTAATTGCCCACAATATTAAGATAAAAACGTTTTAATGTTTGTTTTTTAACTCAGTTTTTAGTTAGTTGTTTTTCTTACAATGTTAAGTATTTAGAACAGCTTCTTAAATCGGCATCCAAACCACCATAATAGATTGTACAATGAAAAACACTATAAAAGGGATTACTAAATAACCCATTACATCTCTGGCTTGTATTTTTATGCCTTTTCCCATAATAGGAAACACTAATAATAAATAAAAGGGTTGCAATAAGTTGCTTAAACTCTCGCCATAAGCAATAGAAAGTGAAGCACGCGATATCATTGAAGTAATTTCTTCTTGTGGTAAACCAACACCAATCTCTTTAACCGCATTTATAATACTCGGTCCAATAACGGCAAACTCTCCACCAGCCGATGGTATTGCAAAATTTACTAGTCCACCAGTTACAAAAGCATAAAAGGCATAAGTATCTATAGTGGCTACTGAAGCTAGTATTGTACCTAATTTTTCGCCCAATCCTGTAAATAACATAATTCCCATTATGCCTGCATAAAAAGGGTATTGAAAAATAATACCTGAAATATTACTACTTGCTCTTTGCATTGCTATAGCAAATCGCATAGGTGTTTTATGTAATAACAACCCAAGGATAAGAAATATAAAAATCATGATATTAAAATTCAAATTAAACCCTTTGGTACTAAAATGATAAATAATATATGATAAACCCATAGCAATAATAATTAGCTGAAGTACAAAACTATTATTTAATGTGTCTGAAACGGCTTTAAAAGGAAGTTTAGTGCTTAAAGCCTCTTCCTTAATGCTAATAACTTCTTCAGTTTGGTTATTGGATTTTAGCATTTCTTTGAGCTCTTTTCCTTGCTTCTTTTTAGGAATTAAAAGAAGCGCTAAAAGTGGAGATACAATAATAAAAAGCAGAATCATTGCAAAATTTAAGCTTGAACCTAAAGTGTAGGATGTTGGAATTACCTCTGAAAGAATGCCTGCTTCAATTAAATAATTGTTTTCTGTATTGAGTAAAAGCGGAATTGAGCTTGATAAACCAGTTACCCAAGAACCATTAGAAAAATATACACATGCTATTAAAAAAGGATAGTTAATACCCTTTACACGTAAAGCAAGCTCTCTGGCTAATACACAGGTTATTACAATAAAACCAAAACTTATAGTTGATAATAACATTCCTATAAGAACAACCAAAAAATAAACTTGTCGAGGCGATTTTATATATCGTGTTAAAGAATCTATTCCTTTGTTTATTATAGGTGATAATGCAATGCTAAAACCGGTAATGATAATTAATACGATTTGCATCCCAAATTCAAGCAAAGACCAAAAACCATCATACCAAGAAATAATAATCTTCATTGGCTTTGCATCTAACCAAAAATAGGCTCCAACAGCAGTAATAATTGTTAAAATTATGGCAAACACAAAAGAGCTAGGCATAAACTTTTGAAATATAAATGTGGATTTCTCGCCTAGTTTTACAAAAATTGTTTTCATAAATAAAATGTTGTTTTGTTTATTAATCTTCTTTCTTATTTCTGCTAAACTACAAACCCAACCAAATCTTCAATCTTAGAAATGAGTTGAATTTTAATAACTGTGTTCTTTAATGAAATCTTATTGTATTTAGACACAAAAATGGTTGAGAAACCTAATTTTTTGGCTTCTAAAATGCGTTGCTCAACACGTTGTACAGGGCGAATTTCTCCTGAAAGCCCAACCTCAGCAGCAAAACAAAAATCACGTTGTAGAGCCACGTCTTCATTAGACGATAAAATTGCAGCAACTACAGCCAGATCAATTGCTGGATCGTCAACAGTAATGCCACCAGTAATATTTAAAAAGACATCTTTAGCACCCAAACGAAAACCTGCTCTTTTCTCTAATACTGCCAACAACATATTGAGGCGTTTGGCATTAAATCCTGTGGCGCTACGTTGCGGTGTGCCATATACTGCTGTGCTAACTAAAGCTTGTACTTCAATCATTAGTGGCCGCATACCTTCTAATGTTGCAGCAATAGCATTACCGCTTAATTCTTCATCCTTTTTAGAAATTAAAATTTCACTTGGGTTGGTTACTTCTCTTAATCCAGTGCCTTGCATTTCGTAGATACCGAGTTCGTTGGTAGAACCAAATCTATTTTTTTGTGCTCGAAGAATTCTGAATACGTGGTTTCTATCCCCTTCAAATTGTAAAACCGTATCGACCATATGCTCTAAAATTTTTGGTCCAGCAATATTTCCGTCTTTAGTAATGTGTCCAATTAAAACAACAGGAGTTGCGGTTTCTTTAGCGAATTTTATTAGTTCGGTAGCACATTCTTTTATTTGAGAAATACTACCCGAAGAAGATTCTATATAATCGCTATGAAGGGTTTGTATTGAATCTATTATTACAATATCTGGTTGTAAGGCTTCAATTTGTTTGAAGATATTTTGTGTTTTGGTTTCGGTTAAAATATAGCAGTTTTCACTATTTGGATGAATACGTTCAGCTCGCATTTTTATTTGTTTCT
>CAYRVY010000192.1:0-4872 GCA_964427695.1 uncultured Flavobacteriaceae bacterium | reverse complement strand
AATGGTTGTTTTATTTGCGTTTTTACTTATTTATAGTGCTTTTAATAGCAGCCAATTTTTGTATTCCTTGCTGTTTTTTGCTTTAGCTTTAATTAGTATTTATGCGGCTGTAAAATATACAGTGGGCTCTACAGCTTATGGTTATAGAGCTTTAGGAGATATTATGGTTTTTCTTTTTTTTGGTTTAATAAGTGTTATGGGAACTTATTTTTTATTCTCTAAACAATTAGATCATATTCTAATACTTCCTGCTTGTATAATCGGTTTATTGAGTGTAGGTGTTTTAAACTTAAATAATATGAGAGATATCGAATCCGATAAAGCATCTAATAAAATTACCATTGCAGTAAAATTAGGCATTAATAGAGCAAAGATTTACCATCAGGCTTTAATTATTACAGCGATGCTGTTATCTGTTCTATTTGCAGTTTTATATTACAGATCTCTTTCTAATTTGGTTTTTATGCTTGTTTTTATTCCGTTAATAATGCATATAGCAACTATTAAAAAGACAAAAGAACCAAAATTATTAGATCCTCAATTAAAAATTTTAGCACTATCTACTTTTGCTCTTGCTCTTTTGTTAGGAATTGGACATATTTATAATGCTATGTGATTGGTTTTTTGTAGATTTTGATAGAAATATAAACCATTATAATGAAAATCACTTTTTTGGGTCATGCGAGTCTTCAAATTCAAATTGGCGAAATAAATATTCTTGTAGATCCTTTTATTTCGGGTAATCCTAAAGCTTCTCATATCGATGTTAACAGTTTAAAAGCCGATTATATTTTAATCACTCATGCGCATCAAGATCATACTTTAGATGTTGAAGCTATAGCAAAAAGAACAGAAGCCGTTGTTATTTCTAATTTTGAAATTGTGTCTTATTATCAAGGATTAGGCATTGAAGGTCATCCTATGAATCATGGCGGAAGCTGGGAGTTCGATTTCGGGAAAGTTAAATACATAAATGCGATACATACTTCATCTTTTGAAGATGGAAGTTATGGCGGACAACCTGGTGGTTTTGTGATAGAAGGAGAACATAAAAATATTTACATAGCTGGAGATACAGCTTTGACTTACGATATGAAACTCATCCCGATGCAAACTAAATTAGACCTTGCCATTTTACCCATTGGAGATAATTTTACTATGGGAATTGAAGACGCTATAATTGCAAGCGATTTTGTAGAATGTGATAAGATTCTCGGCTACCATTTTGATACTTTTGGCTATATAGAAATTAATCATCAGGAAGCAAAACAAAAATTCTTTGATAAAGATAAAGACTTGATGCTTCTTGAAATTGGCGAATCTATTGAGTTGTAGTTATAATAGTTGACTAATTTAAATTAATAGTATGATGAATTCTTTCTTATGTTTTAAGATGAAGAGAATTTTATTTATAGTTTTGTTATGTTCTCTCAGTATTTTAACATTTGGACAAACTGACAATTATTACCTTTATATCGGTACTTACCGAGAGGCAAGAGATGGTATTCATGTATATCAGTTTAACACAAGAACAGGCGATTTTATACCTATAAGTAATACAAAGAATGTTTCAAATCCTTCTTTTTTAGCTATTTCGCCTAACCAAAGCTTTTTATATTCCCTAGGTGGAATGAAAGGAGACTCCGTTCGAGCTTTCGCAATCGATAAGAATTCACATAAGCTTACTTTACTTAATTCTCAAGGAATAGGAGGAAGTTTTGGAGCAGTTTATTTGGAAGTGGATAAAACCGGGAAGTGGTTAATAGTAGGTAGTTATCTTAGTGGTAGTGTAACCGTTTTGCCAATTCAAACCAATGGAATGCTATGTAAAGCTTCTCAAACTATTCAGCATAACGGTAATAGTATTAATCAGCAACGACAAGAAAAACCCCATGTTCATTCAATCAATATCTCTCCTAATAACAAGGATGTATTTGTCCCCGATTTGGGAATCGATAAGATTATGACCTATACATTAAATGATGTAACTGGACATCTTTCGGCTGGGGAGATACCTTTCACTATTGTATCATCTGGTTCTGGCCCTCGACATTTTACTTTTCATCCCAGCGGTAAATTTGCTTATGTTATTAAGGAATTGGATGCGACAATAACGGGTTTTACCTATACAGAAGGTAAATTAGAACCCTTTCAAACTGTTAAAACTCTTCCAAATGAATATAAAGGAAGAAAATGGGCGGCTGATATTCACATCTCACCAGATGGCAAATTTCTTTATACCTCTAATCGTATACATGATAGTCTTGCTATTTTTAGTATAGATAAAGAATCAGGGAAACTTATTTTTGTTGGACATCAATTTGTCAAGGGTAAAACACCTCGTAATTTTGTTATTGACCCAACAGGTAATTTTATACTTGTTGCCAACCAAGACTCTAATAATATTACCATCTTTAAAAGAAATAAAGAGACAGGAAAATTAACTTATATAAATAAAGAGATTATGGTTTTACAACCAGTTTGTTTAAAATTTAATCAATGACAAAGATTAAAACAAGCAAAGCAAAAATTCTTTGATAAAGATAAAGATTTAATGCTTTTAGAAATTGGCGAGTCTATTGAGTTGTAGTTTTTAAACAAGAGTTGATATGTTTTATGCATTATTCATTTTAAAGAGTTGATTTAATAGTTGAAAAAATATACCTTAGCTTATCGACTGATAAAATCAATTAAAACTGACTATATCATAACATTATCTGCAAGTAGTGGAAGGACAAAAGAAACAATGAGGTAATAGAGGATGCTTCTGCCCATTAATAAAAATGACAAAAACTATGTTTGTATCTCACAGAGTCGCTCGCATCATCCTTATCATTGTAGGAATGGTTTTTATTTTCAGTGGCCTCATTGTCACAAGCCTGAATTTAGCACAGATTATTCCAATTAGTTACAATTGGCAAGGACCAACCTTTCTCATTTTAGGAATCATAGGTTTTTTAATATCATACTTTGGTTTAAGAAAAAGGAAACAATGGGTTTTGGTTATATTATTTTTTACGTATGTTCCTTGGACAGTCACAGGACTGATTGGAGATTTTAACCAAAAATTCTGGCCGCTGGTTATCGGAGAGGGACTTGGGTTTGTTGTTGTATTTGTGGCATTATTAGCCTTATGGAAGCAAAACGAGATTAATGAAAAATGAGATAATAACCAGCAGATAACAAAATGTAAAAATGCATAAGCTAAAGTGCCTTCTTCTAATTTTCACTATGATATAGATATTTTTAAGCTGTATGCAGCTTTTGCACATACGCATTTTACAAAGGTCGATAAGCGCAACTTCCAAAAAAGCATCAAAATCCTCAAAAATTTTCAGTCAATTTTTTTGCGCCTCTTCCAAAAATAAATTCCTATTTTTGAATTCTATATGACAGCAACTTACCATAAGTATATCTTAAATTTTAAACAGCCAAGTGGTACATCTCGTGGTGTTTTAACTCAAAAAGAAACGTGGTTTATTACTATTACGCATCATAATAAGCGAGGAGTTGGCGAATGTGCTATTTTAAGAGGATTGAGTATAGACGACAGACCAGATTTTGAAGAGAAACTAAAATGGGTTTGTAAAAACATTCAGCTTGGGTTGGATGATTTACTTAACGAGCTAGAAGAATTCCCAGCAATTCAGTTTGGATTAGAAATGGCTTTTTTGTCTTTGCAAAGCGATGATGAATTTGTGTTGTTTCCATCAGCATTTACACAAGGAGAAGCTTCAATTAATATAAACGGATTGATTTGGATGGGAGACAAGCAGTTTATGAAACAGCAAATCAAATCAAAAATTGAAGCTGGTTTTACATGTTTAAAACTCAAAATTGGAGCTATCGATTTTAAAACCGAATTAGAATTATTAAAAACTATAAGAGATGAATTTTCTGTAAGAGATATCGAACTTCGTGTGGATGCAAATGGAGCATTTTCGCCTTCAGAAGCTTTAGAAAAATTACAACAGTTATCCCAATTTAATCTGCATTCCATCGAGCAACCTATAAAACAAGGTCAGTTTGAGGATATGGCAAAGCTTTGCGAACTATCGCCTTTGCCAATTGCTTTAGACGAAGAACTAATAGGTATAAATACTGTAACAAAAAAAGAAGAATTACTACAGACTATACATCCACAGTACATCATACTAAAACCAAGTCTGATAGGTGGATTTAAGAAAGGTGAAGACTGGATTAAAATAGCTGAAAAGCAACATATTGGTTGGTGGATTACAAGTGCTCTTGAAAGCAATGTTGGACTAAATGCAATTGCACAATGGACTTATACTTTAAATAATACAATGCCACAAGGATTGGGAACAGGAAGCTTATTTACTAACAATTTTTTATCGCCTTTACAAGTAGAAAAAGGTACATTGCGATACGAACTAAAACAAAAATGGAATTTAAATTTTTAAAATATGTATATAGCTCAAGTTTATAACACATTACATGATTGGTGGAGATATATTATTGGAACTGGTATTGCCATTATTGGAGTATTTGCGTTTTCTGTACCACATTTAGTTGCTATAGGACTTGAAACAATAAGAGGTAATATAGATCAATCAAGACTTGAAGACACCAGTTATATATTAGGTTTGTTCGAGCCAAATTTAAATTTGGTATTTATTTTATTACCATTTGCAGGAGGTTTATTATTCTTGTTATTCGTCGTAAAATATTTGCATAAGCAGTCCATAAAGATGCTAACTACAGCAAGAGAAAAAATAGATTGGAAACGCGTTTGGTTTGCTTTTATATTTTGGGGAATAGTGTCATCGGGAATGGTAATGGCAGATTATTTTTTCAATCCTGACGGTTATATAAACAATTTTAATTTGCAACCTTTTTTAATACTCTGCG
>CAYRVY010000191.1:0-4873 GCA_964427695.1 uncultured Flavobacteriaceae bacterium | reverse complement strand
AAAAGCGACAAACATATTTTGGAGAATTAGATAAGGTTTACGAAAAAAATCTTGAAAAAAAGCATGACATTATAGTGCAAATAAATGCTGTAACCAAAGATGATACAAATAATCACTCAATATGGCAAAAAAGAATAAAAAGTGTTGAAGATTTACGTCATCAGTTTTTTAATGCTGGTAAAGTTCCTATTAAACTAAATGAAGCAACTTGGGAGAAATTTAAAACATCTGTAAGAGAATTTAACCGCAAAAAAAATGCATTTTATAAAGGATTAAAAAAAGACCAGTACAGCAATCTTCAAAAAAAACTAGCCCTTATTAAAATCGCTGATGAGAACAAGGACAATACTGACTTTGAGGTTACCACTCCTCTAATGAAGAAAATTCAAAATGATTGGAAAAGTATTGGTCATGTACCAAGAAAAGATAGCGATAAAATTTGGAAACAATTTAAAAATGCTTGTAACCATTACTTTAATAAGTTTCATGATGTTCAAAACGAATCTAATAAAGAAGAAATCGAAGCTTTAGATAAAAAAATTGCGCTATTGGAAAAACTTAAAACTATAGAAGTTACAGCTGATGTTAAAACTAATTTAGCACTTATAAAAGATTATATTGCCCAATGGAAAACTTTAGGCAGAGTACCATATAATAAGCGTTTTATAGATGGGAAATTCAACAAAGCGATTGATGGCTTGTTTAATAAATTAGACATAAGCAAAGCTGAAACCGAACTCTTAAAATATGATAATAAACTAGAGTCTTTAGCAAATTCTGACAATAAAAAGTTATTAGATAACGAGCATAATTATTTACGCAAGAAAATTGATGATATTAAAGGAGAAATAAATCAATTAGAAAATAACCTTCAATTTTTCTCTAATGTGGACGATAATAATCCTTTAGTAAAAGACGTATATAAAAATATCGAAAAACATAAAACCGCACTTCATACTTGGGAAAGTAAACTAAAAAGAGTAAAACAATTCTATTAAAAAATCACATCCTACTCGCAAAAAATACAAGTAGGATGCTGACTCCTAACTAAACTAAATAAAACTCTATTCTAAATCTAATTCCGCTATTAATTATATTTTTCAACTTACTACGAGTT
The DNA here is from genome assembly GCA_964427695.1 of uncultured Flavobacteriaceae bacterium. Taxonomy (GTDB): domain Bacteria; phylum Bacteroidota; class Bacteroidia; order Flavobacteriales; family Flavobacteriaceae; genus PRS1. The sequence goes on along the minus strand of CAYRVY010000191.1, from coordinate 3,756 downwards.
GAAGCGTTTTATTAGTAGATAAAATATATACGCAATAGTTAAATACTTGGATGTTTTAAATGGAGAATTATAAACGTTTTGCTTCTTCCCAAAACACATCCATTTCGGCTAAAGTCATTTCGCTTAACTGCTTATTTAAGGTTTTAGCTTTATTTTCGAGATATTGAAATCGTTTTGTAAATTTTTTATTTGTAGTTTCTAAAGCATTCTCTGGATTGATATTTAAAAATCGAGCATAATTAACCATAGAAAACAAAACATCTCCAAACTCTTGTTCCATTGCGGCTTTATTTCCGTTTTTTACTTCATCTTTAAATTCTTTTAACTCCTCTTCTACTTTTTCCCAAACTTGATGAGATTCTTCCCAATCGAAACCAACACCTGCCACTTTTTCTTGAATACGACTTGCTTTAACAAGTGCTGGTAAATTTTTAGGAACTCCTTGCAACACACTTGTTTTTCCTTCTTTAAGTTTTAGTTTCTCCCAATTCTGTTTTACCTCATCCTCATTTTCTACCTTAACATCTCCATAAATATGTGGATGTCTGCTAATCAATTTTTCGCAAATAGAATTAGTAATATCTGCAATATCAAAATCTTTCGTTTCACTACCAATTTTTGCGTAAAACACAATATGTAATAAGAGATCTCCCAATTCTTTTTTTATTTCCTGTAAATCGTTATCGAGAATGGCATCACCAAGCTCGTAGGTTTCTTCAATAGTTAGATGCCGTAAAGATTTAAAAGTTTGCTTTTTATCCCAAGGACATTGCTCACGCAACTCGTCCATAATGGTTAATAAACAATCAAAGGCTTTGAGTTGGTTTGCTCTATTATTCATTTTTAGGTAAGAATTAATTTTTATAAATCAATTGGTTCATTTTTGTCAAAATCTAAATCAAGTACATTAAAATTGTTTGCGGCTTTTACCAATAAAGTTGACCCGATTTTTTTAAATAAATGATTGGTTTTAAGGATAAACTCTGTTTGTTTTTCAATTTTGTAATCTGGAATTCCAACTAAAGTTAAATCGGTAGATGCTGATTGAAGTGAAATTAATTCGTAAAACGGTTTTTGTTCTACAGCATTATTAATAATTTCAATTTTAACGTTAACTCTAAGGTCTTCAACCAATTTAGATATTTTTGATTTTATAATCTTCTTATCAACATTATTGTTATTCACAAACAACACTCTAATATTTGTTTTATTCCATTGTGGTGATGCAATTATAAATCGCGCTATATTAAGCATCATCTCTGCATTTTTACTATCGGTTTCTCGCCACCATAGGTCAACAGTATGGTATTTGCCAAATTTTGTTTTTCTATCAAAATCTAAATACAATAAATTATAATCTAAATAAAGTAAGGTTTGCGTCATTTTAGAATATTCTTCAGAATTCTCTAACCCTTTTGGCCAACCCATCATTATGGTGTTGGGTTCTACACCTGAAAATCCAAAAGTAGTGGCAATATTTTCTATGCCTTTATAGATATTATCTACTTTTATTTGTCTTGCAAAAATACCGAGTTCTTTAAATATGCTATCTCTAACAACTTGTTCAGTTTTTGTTAAGGGATTATCATTGTTTTTATCAATAATAAGTTTAAAATTTGTAACTATTCCTGTTCTTCCAGATACAGTTTTACTCAATTCTAATAAAAAATAGCGATGCTCACTTTCTCCACTAAACAGAATAATATTAGGATTCCAATTAGATTTTTCATCAACTTTAGCATCAATTTTTTTCAATCCTTTGTTTACAACATTTTCCCAAACACTTTGCCACACATCGTTAGATTGCAATTTCACTTCTTTTTTTTGTAACCAGAAATACAAACATCCAATAACTACTAATGCACCGAGCATAGCAATCATATCTAATTTAAACATGACTCCAAAACAAGCAATAAAACCTAGTAAGCCAATCCAACGTTTTATTTTAAATGTTGGCTGAAAATCTGGATTTGCCCAACTTTCTAAAAAATAGGAAATGTTAATAAAGCCATAAGCTGTGAGGTAAAACATAGAAACAACTCGTGCTATGACATCTAATTCTCCTATTAGGACACCTGCTTGGGCAATAATAAAAACCATAATTAGAGCGTTAACTGGTTCATTATTTTCTCCTTTCACTTTACCAAACAATTTTGGTGTAACCTTATCTAAAGACATGGCTTGTAATATTCTTGGACCTCCAAGAATGCCACCGAGAGCAGAAGATAATGTTGCTCCCCAAATTCCTGCTACTACAGCAGGAGCAAACAGTGCCATTTTCATTAAAATATTATAATCGTTTTTAAGTAAATCGGAATTAATATTATAAGCCATAAAAACAGCAAGACCAAGATAAACGATAAGACCTACTCCTATTGCTGATAAAGTTCCAATTGGAATAGATTTTTTAGGATCTTTCAAGTCTCCACTCATAGCAATACCTGCAGTGAAACCAGTAACAGCAGGAAAAAATATAGCAAATACAACTTCCAAAGGAACAGAGCCGTTGGTTGAAAACATTTGTACAGTTTCTGGTACAAATTCTTTTGTTCCAAAAAAGATAGAAACCAAAGAAACAATAATTGCTGCAAGAATAAAAAACTGTGCTTTTATTGCTACAGAAGTACTAATTAATGCAAGAGCGGTAATTGCTACCAATGCTATGGTTCCTGTAATTCTAAAGCTATTAACTGTTGTTCCAAGTCCGAAAAAACCGTTAAAACTTTCGGCAAAACCAATCAAATATAATGCAATAGAAAATGCTGTGCCTACATATAAAGCAATGCCAATAGAGCCACCAATGGGAATTCCCATACTTCGTGAGAGCACATAATAAATTCCTCCTGCTCCAATTTTTTTATCTGTTGCAACCGAAGAAACGCTTAAACCTGTTGTAACCGCAATAACGTGAGCAATAATTATGATTATTATTGCACCAATAAGCCCAGCATTTCCAACAACCCAACCCAAACGCATATACATAATTACGCCCAAAATTGTTAGGATTGATGGTGTAAAAACACCTGCAAATGCACCAAATTTCTTTTTACTTGTCATTAATAATATCTATAAAAATTATTCCATCCTTGTTATTTTGTGGTCATAGTATCAATTATGCAAAGCCTTGTTTTAGCAAACGCTTGTTAATACATTATTCGTTTAAATGACTTATACTTCTTTTTATTAATGAATTTAATTTATTAAAATCTATTAATTAATCCTATAAGAATTAATTTTTTATATTCCAATAACACTTCGCTTTGCCTCCATAAACTCTAAGATAATAGCTTCAACAATTTGCCCTACAGGTTTAATATCGTGTATTAGTCCAGAAACTTGTCCAATCTCTAATTCACCATTCTTAAGATCGCCTTCAAACATACCTTGCTTAGCTCTGGCTCTTCCTAAGAGTTCTTTTAGTTGTTCTGGAGTTGGACTTGTTTTATAGAGTTCCTGAATTTCATTATAAAAATTATTTTTTATAAGCCTAACTGGAGCCAATTCTTTTAAAGTTAATTGTGTATCGCCTTCTTTAGCATTTACAACAAGTTGTTTAAATGCTTTATGTGAAGACGATTCTTCACTCGCTACAAAACGACTTCCAATTTGTACACCATCTGCACCAAGAATCATTGTAGCAAGCATGGCTTTTCCTGTGGCAATTCCTCCTGCAGCAATTAATGGAATATTAATATGTTCTTTTACCATTGGTATTAATGTAAGTGTTGTGGTTTCATCTCTTCCATTATGTCCTCC
>CAYRVY010000190.1:0-4874 GCA_964427695.1 uncultured Flavobacteriaceae bacterium | reverse complement strand
AAAATTACAAAATAATTAATGGTTTTAATAACAAAAGCTCGTGATTTAATCACGAGCTTTTGTTGTCTATTTCCTTTTCTATTTTATCTGAAACTAAACGCAATTCCTGCGGAAGCTGTATTATATTCTTGTAGTGTATAATCGGCAAATATTTTAAAAAACCCAATATTTATACGAGTTCCTAAAGTAGCTCTAACACCATTAGCATCAAAATCTAAATTAATAGGATTATTAATCGATTCATTTACTGTTCCTATAACTAACCCGTTTCCGTCTACAAGGTCATAAGTTAAGTCATAGTTTCCTTTCATTTTTATGGTTGATTTTCCGTTGTTATAACCAACACTTCCATAAAGTGTAATAATTTTAAAATCTAAAGAGGCAATAGCTTGTACTGTCCAAGTTTTCATTTTAAACTCTGCTTGACCATTTGTTACTACAACATTGTCTGTAGTATTCTCATCTTCGATATTATAAATAACATTCATGTTAGTAAATGCTGCTAAAACTGAAACGCTTAAAGGTAATTTCTCTAATGGTCCAAAGTATTGCAACACATTATGCTGCAATCCTAATCCAAAAAGACTAGCTTTAACACTATCATCAAAATTTAGGTTTGGAACAACTCTTAATTTTATATCTGTTTTAAAGGGTAAACCAAAACCTAATTGTACCATTGGTGTTGGTATAGCATTTATAGGTAAATCGTTTGTAATTCCTCCTGGCATATCGAAACTAGCGACTTTAAACGTACCATCGCCAACAGGAATACTAATATCAACTGTTGTTTCGGTATTGTTTTCGCTCATTACAGTTGGTAATGACGATTCTCCATTAGGAAGTGTTAAAAAGGAATAATCACTTTGTACAAATGCAAACATTTTATCTGCATTTGGAACAAATGAAGCATTAGCATTTATGGTAATATCAAAACCAAATTTTTTATGGGTTTTAGCAGTAGAGTACCAGCCTCCATTCATACTATACATTAGCCCTTTCATTACGGGATTTATATAATTTTGAGTTAGCTCGCTTGCATCTTCTGCTGCAATTATAATAGTCTCTAATTCTTGAGATTGTGAAGTGTATGATGTTATAAACAACAACACTAATAGGGCATACTTTTTCATAATATTTTAGATTTGGGTATAGCAAAAATAGAAAAATATTTCAAAAAACAACCATTAATCGATAAATATTTACGTTTAATCGATGTATTTGTTGTTTTAGGACAAAAAAAAGCAACACCATAATTTGTGATGTTGCTTTCTTAATGAATTTGAAACTGCTTTAGTTCCTTAAAATTGATGAGATGCTGAATCAAGTTCAGCATGACGCATAATTATGCGTCAATATTGGCATAAATGGCGTTTTTCTCAATAAATTCTCGCCGTGGTGGAACTTCGTCTCCCATTAACATCGAAAAAATACGGTCTGCTTCAGTTCCATTTTCTATCATAACCTGACGAAGGGTTCTAAACTCTGGATTCATAGTCGTATCCCAAAGTTGTACAGCATTCATTTCTCCAAGACCCTTATAACGTTGTATTCTTGATCCATCTCCAAATTTTTCTACAATTTCGTCGCGTTCTTTATCACTCCAAGCGTATTGTTTCTTAGCTCCTCTTTTAATTAAGTATAAAGGTGGAGTTGCAATATAAATGTGTCCATTTTCAATGAGTTCTTTCATATATCTAAAGAAAAACGTTAATATTAAGGTTTCAATATGGCTACCATCAATATCTGCATCACACATAATTACCACTTTATGATAACGTAATTTTGTAATATTTAACGCCTTACTATCTTCTTCTGTACCAATAGTTACACCAAGTGCTGTAAAGATATTTCTAATTTCTTCGTTTTCGAACACCTTATGTTGCATTGCTTTTTCAACATTTAATATTTTTCCACGTAGTGGAAGAATAGCTTGAAACAATCTGTCACGACCTTGTTTTGCAGTTCCTCCAGCCGAATCTCCCTCAACCAAAAATATTTCGCATTTTGTTGGGTCTTGTTCTGAACAGTCGCTTAATTTTCCTGGCAAACCTCCAATACTCATTACTGTTTTACGCTGTACCATTTCACGAGCCTTCTGTGCTGCGTGTCTTGCTTGTGCTGCAAGAATCACTTTTTGAACAATTATTTTTGCACTATCTGGATTTTCTTCTAGATAATCTGTCAACATCTCCGATACTGCCTGACTTACTGAAGCAGAAACTTCTCTGTTTCCTAATTTTGTTTTTGTTTGCCCTTCAAATTGTGGTTCAGCAACTTTTACCGAAATAATTGCTGTTAATCCTTCTCGAAAATCATCTCCTGCAATATCAAATTTTAATTTATCCAGCATTCCTGAATTATCAGCATATTTTTTTAACGTATGTGTTAATCCACGTCTAAATCCTGAAAGATGAGTGCCTCCTTCATGTGTATTAATATTGTTTACATAGGAATGTAAGTTTTCATTATAGGAGGTGTTATAAATCATTGCAACCTCAACAGGAACACCATTTTTTTCGCCTTCAAAGGCAATAACGTCTTTCATTAAGGGTTCACGAGTTGCATCTAGATACCTAATAAATTCACTTAATCCTTCTTCAGAATAGAAAGTTTCGGTTTCAAATTCGTCTTTATCATTTTTGTGTCGCTTATCTGTAAGAGTAATTGTAATTCCTTTGTTTAGATACGACAATTCACGCAAACGACTTGCCAAGGTATCATAACTATACTCTAAAGTATGTACAAAAATTGAAGGGTCTGGTTTAAAAGTGACTATAGTACCTCTTTTATCTGATTCTCCTACAGCCTTAACAGGATACATTACTTTGCCTTTTTCGTATTCCTGCTCCCAAATTTTACCGTCGCGATATACGGTTGCTTTAAGCTGATTAGACAAGGCATTAACCACACTTACACCAACACCATGAAGACCACCAGAAACTTTATACGAATCTTTATCGAACTTTCCTCCTGCTCCAATTTTTGTCATTACAACTTCCAGAGCAGAGACGCCTTCTTTTTTATGCAAATCGACTGGAATACCACGTCCATTATCTTCAGTAGTGACTGAGTTGTCTTCATTAATGACAACATCAATCCTATCGCAATATCCTGCCATTGCTTCGTCAATAGAGTTGTCAACAACCTCATACACCAAATGGTGCAGACCTCTTGAGCCAACATCGCCAATATACATTGACGGACGCATACGTACATGCTCCATTCCTTCTAATGCCTGAATACTATCGGCTCCGTAATTTTCTTTTTTTGCTTCTTCGCTCATGTTTTATTTGTTTGTTGTTCGTTGTTTATTTGCTAAGTTGTTTTGGAAAAATCCAAATTAATACTGAACTCGTTTAAAAAGATTCCGCCTTTCAGAGGAATTAATTAAACTTACTATCTTGATTGCGTCTTGCAGACTTTTCAAAACCGAGTTTAATTAAAAAAATGATGCTAAATGCATCATTTTTTGACACCAACAAATATACAAATTTCAAGTCTCTCTTTTAAGCTTTTTTATACGATAAATTCATACTTATAAACTATTTGTTAATTACTTAAAAGTCTCTTAAAACGTTTAAAAAGTGGCTTAAAATTGATTTTTACGAATTTGAATCTCGTCTAAAAATAAAAAAAAGTCATTACAACTTAAATTAGCAAATTAAAAAGAACTTAATCTGAAGTGAAAAAGCTACTTCCAGCGCCACATTTGTCACTATAAATAATCTCACCATCTATAAGCGTTATGCCTTTAGCGATATCATCTTTTAGCAGCATTGCTCCATCAGCATCAATATAGTCCAAAAGTGGTGCAATTTGTACTAAATTAGAAATCCCAAATGTAGATTCGGTCATACAACCAGCCATAACTTTAAGATTGAGCTGTCGTGCTTTTTCTATCATTTTTAAAGCTGGTGTAAAGCCACCACATTTCATAAGCTTGATGTTAATACCATGAAATGTATCTACACAGCACTCAACATCTTCTAATCGCAGGCAGCTTTCGTCAGCAATAATGGATAAGACACTTTTTTCTTTTATAACTTTCATGCCTTCCCAATCATCAGCTCTTAAGGGTTGCTCAATAAACTCGACTCCTAATTGTTTTAAATCAATAGCATTATTAAGAGTTTCTTGAACAGTCCAAGCGCAATTAGCATCAATTCTGAATACAGCATCTGTTATTTGCCGCAATTCTGAAACTATTTTAACATCATGACCTGTTCCTAGCTTGATCTTATAAATTGGCCAAGGTGTTTCCAGAATTTTTTGTTGCATTACTTCAACGGAATCTATGCCAATGGTATAGTTACTTTTTGGTACAACTATATTTTCTGAAACCCAAAAACTTCGTAAGGTTTTGTTATTACATTTAGCATAAAAATCCCAATAGGCACAATCAATGGCACACAAAGCAAAGTAATCATCTGTTAATATTGGTTCCAGTTGTTGCCATAATTGTTTTGGCGGAATACCATTGGCTTTTTCAATGATTGGTTTTGCCTTTTCAACAGAAGCTTGTAATTTTTCAACTGTACTATTATAGTATGGATTTACTGTAGCTTCACCATAACCAGTAAACTCCCCATCTGAGATGGACACAATAACAGTACTTTGCATGGTAACTGTGTACCTTGAGGTAGTAAACGGATACTTTAATAAGAGTTGGTATGATTTTACTGAAATAAAAAACTTCATTTGTGTTCAAATATAACTTTTTTTTTAAAATAAAAAAACTAACAAAATGTTGGTCTTTTATATCCCGAAAAGATATTAATATCCAAAAAAAATAGCTCTCGAACTGACGAAAAATTAGTAAGCATCATCATGTACATTAGCAACTGCTCTACCACTTGGATCATTCATGTTTTTAA
>CAYRVY010000189.1:0-4883 GCA_964427695.1 uncultured Flavobacteriaceae bacterium | reverse complement strand
ATGCAGCGCAAATCGCAAATGATGGACGTTCTGAAGATGATATAGCAATGCTTCGTCAAGAAAGAGAATATGTAAATCTTCTATTAGTAGAGCAACCAAATACAGATTTTGCTTATACCATTACTAGACAATTTTTATTTGATGTATATCATTTATTGTTTTTAAAAGAATTACAAAAAAGTCATGACCTAACACTTTCAGCTATAGCAAATAAAGCAGTAAAAGAAGTGAGTTATCATTGTCGTTTCTCTTCCGATTGGATAAAACGTCTTGGCGATGGTACAGAAGAAAGTCATCAAAAAGCTCAAAACGCAATCAACGATTTATGGACGTACACAGATGAATTATTTCACCTAACTGAAACAGATAAAGTGATGATTGAAGAAGGTATTGGAGTAGATACACTAAAACTAAAAGAAGAATACTATAAAAGAGTAAAAGAAATTTTAAATGAAGCTACTTTGGATGTTCCAGAATCAAAATATTTTCAAAAAGGAGGAAAACAAGGCATACATACAGAACATTTAGGTCATATATTAAGCGATTTGCAGTATATGCAACGAACCTATCCAAATATGGAGTGGTAAAATTCCTGCGAAGGCAGGAATCTCATCAATTATGGAAAAAATAAAAAACATATCAAGTTTAGATTCTCTCCCTTTGGGAGAGATAGAGAGGGCATTAATCCCAATTCTGAATCAAATTTCAGACCCAGAAATTCCTGTATTAAAAATTCTTGATATGGGAATTGTACGTTCTGCTATCATTAAAGATGATGAAATTTTCGTAACAATCACACCAACATATAGTGGTTGTCCTGCTATGGATGTAATTAGTGACGATATCATAACTGCTTTTGAAAATGAAGGATACAAAGCAAAAGTAAAATTAGTATTATCACCAGCTTGGACAACCGATTGGATTACAGATAAAGGCAGAAAGGCTTTGGAAGACTATGGAATAGCTCCACCTTTAGAAGCAGAAGCAGATATAGAAGTATTATTAGGGAATAAAAAATTGGTAAAGTGTGCCAATTGTGGTTCTACAAATACAAGATTAGTGAGTCAGTTTGGTTCAACAGCATGTAAAGCATTATTTAAATGTGAAGATTGCCTAGAACCGTTTGATTACTTCAAGTGTTTGAAGTAATCAATTCCCTCGAAGGAGGGAATCCCATTTCCTGTCAGTTTGAGAGTAGTCGAGAATAAAGGAAAAGATAAGGAAGTAGTTTAATTATTCTCTCCCTTGGAGAGATGTCCGAAAGGACAGAGAGGCAAATAAAGGTATGAGCAATTCAATTGAATTAAAAATTGAAAATAATGTAGCGTATATCACGCTCAACAGACCAGAAGTTTTTAACAGTTTCAATCGTGAAATGGCTCTGTCGTTACAAGATACTTTAGATGCATGTGAAGCAAATACAGAAGTGAGAGCCATCGTACTAACAGGAAGCGGAAAAGCTTTTTGTGCTGGTCAAGATTTAAAAGAAATTATTACTCCAGAATTAAATCCTGGTTTCAAAAAAATATTAGAAGAACATTATAATCCTATCATTTTAAGAATCCGAAATATCGAAAAACCAATTATTGCAGCTATAAATGGTGTTGCAGCAGGAGCTGGAGCAAATATTGCTTTGGCTTGCGACATAGTTATTGCTGATGAAAATGCAAGTTTTATTCAGGCATTTAGTAAAATAGGATTAATACCTGATAGTGCAGGAACATTTTTTTTACCACGTTTAATAGGTTTTCAAAAAGCATCTGCTTTAGCAATGTTAGGTGATAAAGTTAGCGCACAAGAAGCCGAACGTATAGGTATGATATATAAATATGTACCATCAGAAGAGTTTCAAGAAACAATTCAAAAGTTAGCTATAAAAATGGCACAAATGCCAACCAAAGCTTTAGGGCTAATAAAGAAGAGTTTTAATCAGTCGTTAGCAAATAACTTAGAACAACAACTGTCAGTTGAAGCAAAATATCAAATTGAAGCTGCTGAAACAAACGATTTTAAAGAAGGAATTACAGCGTTTATTGAAAAACGCAAACCTAATTTTAGAGGTAAATGATAAACAAATAAAAATGTCACCTTGAGCGCAGTCGAAAGGTCTTTTTATTTAGATATAAATGAACAAAGAAACTTTGATACAAGTACATAATAATGTGAAACCATACATTCACAAAACACCTGTGCTTACTTCAGAGTTAATAAATGAGATATGTGGTTGTAAAGTTTTTTTTAAATGCGAGAATTTTCAAAAAATGGGAGCTTTTAAAATGCGAGGAGCGACTAATGCCATTTTAAGTTTAACACAAGAGCAACGTAATAAAGGTGTTGTAACACATTCATCAGGTAATTTCGCACAAGCATTATCATTAGCAGCAAAAAAAATTGGTGTAAAAGTATTCATTGTAATGCCTGAAAACGCACCTCAAGTAAAAAAAAATGCAGTTAAAACTTATGAAGGCAAAATCATTGAATGTGATTCTAACCCAATTGCTCGTGAGAAGATGGCAGAAAAAGTAAGAATCGAAACAGGAGCAACTTTTATTCATCCATCTAATGACGATAATGTTATTTGTGGGCAAAGTACTGTAGCAATAGAATTATTGGAAGATTATCCGCAATTAGATTATATTTTTACACCAGTTGGTGGTGGAGGCTTAATTGCAGGAACAGTATTAGCTGCAAAATATTTTTCTGATAAATGTAAAGTTATTGGTGGTGAACCCAAAAATGTTGATGATGCGTATCGTTCTTTACAAAGTGGTAAAATAGAATTTAATGATAGCACAAATACAATTGCTGATGGATTAAGAACCTTTTTAGGAGATAGAAATTTCCAAATAATTAAAGAAGGTGTTGAAAAAATAATTAGAGTAGAAGAGATAGAAATAATAAAGGCAATGAAGCTGATTTGGGAGCGAATGAAAATAATTATCGAGCCTTCTAGTGCAGTAGCTTTTGCAGCTTTAATTAAAGACAAAAAAGAGTATAAAAATAAAGAAGTCGGAATTATTATTTCCGGAGGAAATGTAGATGTAACCAATCTGCCATTTTAAATATTTGTCATCCTGAACTTGTTTCAGGATCTCATTATTAAAATATAAACAATTAAATTAATAAGAATTTCTCTCCTTTTGGGAGAGATGTCTGAAAGACAGAGTGGGCTTATGAAAATAGGAATTATAGGATCTGGAACAATGGGAAGAGGCATCGCACAAGTTGCAGCAACTTCTGGTTGTAAAGTTAAAGTTTATGATACAAATCAAGAAGCTTTAGATAAAAGTAAAGTAGCTCTTGAAAAAGTATTATTGCGATTAATAGAAAAAGAACGAATAGATGAGACAGAGAAAAACAGAATTCAAAACAATATTTTTTATGTGAATTCATTAAAGGATTTAGCAGGCTCCGACTTAACTATTGAAGCAATTATTGAGAATATAGAAATTAAGCAAAAAGTGTTTTCAGAACTGGAAACTTTTGTATCTGATGAAACTATAATAGCATCAAACACATCGTCATTATCTATTGCATCAATTGCATCGTCATTACAAAAACCAGAGCGTTGTATCGGAATTCACTTTTTTAACCCAGCACCTTTAATGGCGTTGGTTGAGGTAATTCCCGCTATTCAAACTTCAAAAACTGTTTTTGATAAAGCAGTTTCAATTATTAAAAGTTGGAATAAAACGGTTGCTATAGCAAAAGACACACCTGGATTTATTGTAAATCGTGTAGCAAGACCATATTATGGCGAATCACTTCGTATTTATGAAGAAGGAATTGCAGATTTCGCTACCATAGACAATACAATGAAAACCGTTGGTGGTTTTAGAATGGGACCTTTTGAATTAATGGATTTTATAGGAAATGATATTAATTATACAGTAACCAAAACCGTTTTTAAAACCTTTTATTACGACTCAAAATTCAGACCATCATTTACACAACAACGTTTGGCTGAAGCTGGTTATTTAGGAAGAAAGACAGGGAAAGGTTATTATGATTATGACGTAAATGGAAAAATTGTTACCTCGAGCGCAGTCGAGAGGTCACATAACAATGAGTTAGAAAAACTAATTTTCGATCGTGTACTTGTCATGTTAATTAATGAAGCTGCTGATGCGTTGTTTTTAAACATTGCTTCTGCTGAAGATATAGATAAAGCGATGACAAAAGGAGTAAACTATCCTAAAGGATTATTAGCTTGGGCAGACGAAAAAGGCATCGATTGGTGTGTAGATAAAATTGATGATCTTTTTAATGAGTATCATGAAGAGAGATATCGTTGTAGCCCATTATTGCGTAAAATGAAAAGAGAAAATAAAACATTTTTTAATGAATAAAGTTTCTTTCCCTTTGGGAAAGATGTCCAAAGGACAGAAAGGGCATATGAAAGGAGAATTAATTCCACATAAAATGTTAAGCCTTGATGCATTTAGCACATGGCTTGGTATTGAAATATTAGAATGTGAAATCGGAAGATGTAAAGTAGCTATGACTGTAAGAAAAGAGATGCTAAACAGTATGAATAAGGCACATGGAGGAATTAGTTACTCCTTAGCTGATACAGCCTTTGGATTTGCAGCAAATACACATGGTAAATATGCGGTTTCAATTGAAACATCAATAAATCATATTGAAGCACTTAATGAAGGAGATTATCTGGTAGCCGAATCTGTTATAGAAAAAGTGAATAATAAATTGGGGTTCAATATCATTGAAGTTAAACGAGAAAACGAATTAGTAGCACTATTTAAAGGCGTTGTATATCGTACTAATAAAGACTGGAAGTAAAGAAATATAATTAATAATTATAATATTCTCTCCTCTTGGAGAGATGTCACGAAGTGACAGAGAGGCATGAAAGAAGCATATAT
>CAYRVY010000188.1:0-4884 GCA_964427695.1 uncultured Flavobacteriaceae bacterium | reverse complement strand
CAGAGGTTTCTAATATTACAAATATTCCATTTGGTTTTAATACACGTAAAATTTCTGAAAGTCCTTTTTCTAAATTTTCAAAATTGCGTATTCCAAAAGCTACAGTTATTGCATCGAAAGAGTTATCTTTAAAATGTAGGTTTTCAGAATCTCCAACTACCATATCAATGGTCTTTTCTAACTTTTTTTTAATAATCTTTTTACGACCTACATCAAGCATCCCTTCACTAATATCCAATCCAATAATTTTTGAAGCATTGGTTTTAGTAAGGTTTATTGCGAGGTCTCCTGTTCCGGTAGCAATATCAAGAATAGTATCAGGATGTTGTTTTGCAACAATAGTAACAACTTTTTTTCTCCATTTTACATCTATACCAAAAGAAATTACCCTATTAAGTGTGTCATACTCATTAGAGATGTTATCAAACATTTTTGTGACTTGTTCTTTTTTACTTAAGTCACTATCTTTATATGGTTTTACATTGCTGGACATTTAAATAACACGTTATAAAATTATTTTGATTTTGTTATTAGTTGCAAAGAAATGGAATTCAACTACAAATCCCTAAAAATAAATTATATTTGAACTATTTTCATAATTAAATTTTCAGATGAAGATTATTATAGCAGGCGCAGGAGAAGTTGGATTTCATTTAGCAAAATTATTATCTTACGAATCTCAAGAAATAACTTTAATAGACACCAATAAGGAAAGTCTTTCTTATGCTAATAATCGTTTAGATATTAAGGTAATTAAGGGAGATTCGACCTCTATTTCTAATTTAAAAGAGGCAAGAGTACATATTTCAGATTTAGTAATCGCTGTTACTTCTTCTGAAACTACAAACATTACAACCTGTGTTTTGGCAAAACAATTGGGAGCAAAAAAAACGATTGCTAGAATTTCTAATACAGAGTTTATAGAACATAAGGAAGAACTTGGATTTATTAAATTTGGGATAGACGAATTAATTTCTCCAGAGTCTCTTGCAGCATCCGAAATAGAATTGTTATTAAATCAATCCGCTTTCGACAACACTTTCGAGTTTGAGAAAGGCGCACTTACAATGTTAAGTTTAACCCTTTCTAGAGCTGCTTTATTTGTCGGTAAATCTGTTAAACAGGCAGCTCATTTGATTCCAGGTATTCGCTTTATGCCAATAGCAATGCAACGATATGGAACACAATATACTATTATTCCGCGTGGCGATACTATTTTTAAAGAAGGAGATCATGTGGTATTTATTACATCAAAAGGTGGAGATGAAGAATTGTGTAAGTTAACGGGAAAAATTAAAACTCAAATCAAAGATGTTATGATTCTTGGTGGTGGGAGAATAGGCTCTAAAGCAGCTAAAAATTTAACACGTAGTAAGTTTGATATTAAGATTATTGAAAAAAATAAAAATCGGGCTTTCGAACTTGCCGATGAGTTACCTAATACTTTAGTAATAAGAGGAGATGGTAGAAATGTAGATTTATTAGATGAAGAAAATATTAGTGATATGGACGCTTTTATTTCTGTAACAGGAAATTCTGAAACTAATATTATGTCCTGTCTCGTCGCTAAATCTAAAGGTGTTAGAAAAACAATAGCCTTAATAGAAAATATGGATTATTTTGAATTGTCACATTCTATTGGTATCGACACTTTAATCAATAAAAAGCTTCTTGCCGCAAATAATATTTTCAGGTATATACGTAAAGGAGAAGTTGTTGCCATGACAAAACTTAACAATATGAATGCAGAATTGTTAGAATTTGTGGTTAAACCAACTTCAAAAATTTGTAATAAAATAATTAGAGAATTAGATTTTCCGCGTTCTGCAACAATTGGTGGTGTTATTAGAGATGGTGAAGGTCTTATTGCTTTGGGAGGTTTTAAAATTGAAGCTGGAGATAGAGTAGTTGTTTGTAGCTTACCTCGTTCGCTTAAAAAAGTAGAGCGTCTTTTCGATTAAAAAACAGTAATGAAGCTTAATTACAAAATTATTATTCATTTTTTAGGATTACTATTATTATGTAATGGAGGCTTTATATTACTATCTTCTTTAATAAGCCTTATTTATAAAGATGGTGTAACATTACAATTATTTTTATCTGGTATTATAGTTATATTTTTAGGCATTTCGGCAATGATTTTTACTAGAGATCATAAAAAAGAAATGAATAAACGTGAAGGGTATATTGTTGTAACTTTTGGATGGATTGTTATGGCACTTTCAGGAACTTTACCCTATATTTTTACTGAAACGATTTCTGGTTTCACAAATGCATTTTTCGAAACCATGTCAGGTTATACCACAACAGGAGCAACAATTTTAAATGATATTGAAATTGTACCAAAGGGAGTTTTGTTTTGGAGAAGCTTAACACAATGGATAGGTGGTATGGGGATAATTGTACTTGCTGTTGCTATTTTACCTTTATTAGGAATTGGTGGTATGCAGCTTTTTACAGCCGAAGCACCAGGATTAAGTACAGATAAATTGCATCCTAGAATCGCAGATACTGCAAAACGTTTATGGCTTATTTATTTTGGCTATACAGTTGCCGAAACCATTTTACTAAAGGTAGCTGGGATGTCGTTTTTTGATGCTATAAACCATTCTATGACGACATTGGCATCTGGCGGTTTTTCTACTAAAAATGAGAGTTTAGCGTATTGGAATAATCAACCTATTATTCAGTATATTATAATAATCTTTATGTTTCTGGCAGGAACAAATTTTGTGTTGAGTTATTTTGCCTTTAAAGGAAAGATAAAAAAGATTTTTCAAGATGAAGAATTTAAATTGTATTTCAAGTTTATTGCAATATTTACACTAATAGCAGCCTTAATTATATATTTTAAAGTTGAACTTGAAGCGTCATCATTAAATCATCCACAAGTTTTCGGTGAGATTGAAAGTGCCTTAAGACATGGATTATTTCAGGTTATATCTATCATCACAACTACAGGGTTTATTACTGCCGATTATACTTCATTGACACCATTTCTATTGGTGTTTTTCTTCGGGTTAATGTTTTTGGGTGGATCTGCAGGAAGCACTTCTGGTGGTGTTAAGGTGGTTAGACATTTATTGATGATTAAAAACGGGTTTTTAGAATTTAAGAGAACCTTACATCCTAATGCAATTTTACCTGTTAGGTATAACACCAAAGCTGTTTCTAGTAATATTGTATTTAATATTCTTGCGTTTTTTATCCTCTATATGCTTTCTTTCATTATTGGCTCTCTCGGATTTGCGTTTTTAGGTTTAGATTTTGAATCTGCAATAGGAGTAGCAGCAGCCACTTTAGGTAATGTTGGACCTGCTATTGGTGATTTTGGACCAACAAGTAATTATGCTTCCATGCCAGAAATTGGAAAATGGTGGAGTAGCTTTTTAATGCTAATTGGACGTTTAGAACTATTTACAGTTTTAATATTATTAACACCTTTCTTTTGGCGAAATAGGTAGTTTTTTATTTTTGAAATATATTATTTAACTTAAACTTTGTTTTATACGTTTTAAAGCTTCAATAATTTGCTCTTGTGAAGCCGCATAAGAAATACGTATACAATCTGGATTGCCAAAAGCATCACCAGCTACTGTGGCAACTAAAGCTTCTTCTAATAAATACAAAGAAAAATCTGTAGCATTATGTATGGTTGTACCTCTTAATGTTTTTCCGAAGTAATACGAGACATCTGGAAACACGTAAAAAGCACCTTCAGGAGTATTTGTTTTAAAGCCCTCAATATTGTTCAGCAATTCAAGTACCAGATTACGACGCGTTTTAAATTCATCTACCATAAATTGTACTTTATCTGGATTAGCTTCCATAGCAGTAATAACAGCACGTTGTGCAATACAATTTGCGCCACTTGTTATTTGCCCTTGCATTTTGTTACAAGCACGAGCAATCCAAGCAGGAGCACCAATAAAACCAATTCTCCAACCTGTCATAGCAAATGCTTTAGAGACACCATTTACAGTAATGGTTCTGTCGTACATGTCTTCAAATTGAGCTATACTCTCATGTGCACCAACATAATTTATATGCTCATAAATCTCATCTGAGACCACAAAAATATTAGGATACTTTTGTAAAACATCTGCTAATGCTCTTAACTCTGTTTTACTATATACAGAACCACTTGGGTTACAAGGCGAGCTAAACCAAATCATCTTTGTTTTTGGTGTAATGGCAGATTCTAATTGCTCTGGAGTTATTTTAAAATCGGTAGAAATAGTTGTTTTTACTTCTACAGGAACACCTTCATTAAGTTTTACAATATCTGCATAACTTACCCAATAAGGACAAGGTAAAATAACTTCATCACCTTTGTTAAGCATTACAGCGGCAACATTTGCTAACGATTGTTTTGCACCTGTAGATACCACAATTTGTGTTAAGGTATAGGTTAAATTGTTATCGCGTTTAAATTTAGAGATTATAGCTTCTTTTAATTCCACATAACCATCAACAGGAGTGTAAGAGTTGTAATTGTCCTTTATGGCCTGTATTGCAGCATCTTTAATAAAATCGGGCGTATTAAAATCGGGTTCACCTAAACTTAAACCAATAATATCTTTTCCTTGTGTTCTTAATTCTCTTGCTTTAGCAGCCATCGCTAAAGTTGCAGAGGTTGACATATTTAAAACTCTGTCTGAAAGTTGGGTCATTTGTTTATATGTTTATGGTGCAATTGTAAAGCATGTTAACCTAAATAGTTAACTCAATAAGAATTAAGCCATTACAGGTTTTAGTCCCATTACTTTCAATTGGTTATAATGTTCTGAAATTGCTTTCCAAAACGTTTTATATTCATTATAAGGCAAACTAAATTCAAGTGCAGTTTCTTTAACGATCTTCGCTATTTTTTTATAGTGAATA
>CAYRVY010000187.1:0-4897 GCA_964427695.1 uncultured Flavobacteriaceae bacterium | reverse complement strand
GCAGTTCGTGATGTGATTGAACAAGTGCTTAAAGTACATAATAAATGGGATGGAAGTTTTGATGCTAAATATGATTGATTTAGTGTTCAGTCCCAATAGCTATCGGGATTAGTATTCAGTTAAAGAAAAATCATTCGTGTATTTGTGGCAAAATTTTTAACTTTTACTTTTAACTCTAAACTAAAAAATGATTCATTTTTTAAACCTCATTCGTTGGAAAAATTTACTCCTAATCGCACTTATACAAGTGCTTATAAAATATGCATTATTCCAACCTTTTAATATTGATGTTACATTAGATGGTTTTGGGTTTTCACTACTTGTAATTGCTACACTTTGTATTGCTGCCGCAGGAAATATTATCAACGATATTTACGATATAGATACCGATTTAATTAATAAGCCCGAAAAAGTGATTGTTGATAAATTTATATCCGAACCTAAAGCCTTCAACCTTTTTCTTGTGCTTACTATTAGTGGTGTTTGCATTGGTTTTTACTTATCTAACCTTATTGGCAAAACTGGCTTTTCTGCTATATTTATATTTACCTCTGCATTGTTATATCTTTATTCTTCATCTTTAAAACAAACTATTTTAATTGGAAATATAATCGTTTCTATATTAGTAGCTATGAGTATTATTATTATAGGTTTATTCGATTTACTTCCTGTTATTACTCCTGAAAATCAACAAACGCAGTTAACGATGTTTAAAATCTTATTAGATTATGCATTATTTGCTTTTGTGATTAATTTACTAAGAGAAATAATTAAAGATATGGAAGATATGGATGGAGATACTAAAGCTGAAATGAGAACGCTACCAATAGTAATTGGAAAAAATTTAACTACAAAAGTTTTATTTGTTTTATCATTAATTTTTTTATTATCATTAACTTATTACATTATTACTCACTTATATAAGCATCAAGTAGCAGTAGGTTATTTTCTATTATTTATTATTGCTCCTCTACTCTATTTTACTATTAAAGTTTTTAATGCTAAATCCAAAAAAGAACTGCATCACCTTTCAAATGTGCTAAAATCAATTATGCTTTTTGGTGTTTTATCTTTGCTTTTTTATAAATATAATTATATTCTTATTAACTAATGCTAAACGAAAAACTTAAAAACCATACCGTTATTTTAGCGTCTGGTTCTCCCAGAAGACAAGAATTTTTTAAAGATTTAGGATTAGATTTTGAAATCCGATTAAAACCAGTTAAAGAGAACTTTCCAAAGCATTTACGCCATTCTGAAATAAGCGATTATCTAGCACAATTAAAATCTATTCCTTTTGAAAGCGAATTAAAAGAAAATGATATCCTCATTACAAGCGATACCATAGTTTGGCATAAGGATAAATCTCTAGGCAAACCAAAAAACGAACAAGATGCTTTCGATATGATATCATATTTAAGTGGAGAAACACATGAGGTCATTACTTCTGTATGTTTTAAAACTAAAACCTCACAACAGATGGTGAATGCAATAACCAGAGTTACTTTTAAAGACTTAAATGATGACGAAATTTGGTATTATATTAAAAACTACAATCCTTTAGACAAAGCTGGAGCATATGGCATACAAGAATGGATTGGACATATTGGAGTAACTAAAATTGAAGGCTCTTATTTTAATGTTATGGGACTGCCTGTACATTTAGTTTACAAAACGTTAAATGATATTATTAATAACTAAACACCTTGTAATTTTACAAGAAATAACAGGACTAAACGTATAGAAAAAACAATAACCAACCCTTTACAAATGAAAAAAATATTTGAAATTGAGATCTCTTTTTGGATACTAATTGTCATATTTTCTATGCTCGCATCTTGTATTGATAATACATCGCCAAAAGATATAGCAGCAAATGCAAAACTTATTGAGAATTCTGAAATAAAAAAGAAAGCTCAACAATTATCTGAAGCATTTAAAAACTATTGGTATTCTGGCGAAGCAGAAATTACATCATATAAATTAGAACAGGCACGTTATGGTGAAATACGACAAGGTAAGGCTGTTTTAATTTTTGTAACTGAAGATTTTTTGCCTAACATTCAAGTTAAAGCAGACCAACAACATCCTGAAAATATTTCGGTTTTAAAACTCAATGCTACAAAAAATTTCAATACCGGAATTTATCCATATTCTGTAATGCAAAGTACGTTTTATCCTGTTGCAAACAATCAGCACGCTTTAAAGATATCCTCATCTATGCAAGAATGGTGTGGTCATGTTTATACACAACTTAACAATAGAAATGATTTTGAAATAAGCTCTTATTCTTATTTTCAAGAAGAGGCAGATGAGTCATTTAATTTGGATAAGGCAATATTAGAAAATGAAATTTGGACACAATTAAGGCTTAATCCCAAACTATTACCAATTGGAAACTTAAAAATAATTCCTTCATTTGAATATATAAGATTTAGTCATATCACTTTTAAAGCCTATAATGCAACAGCAAAATTATCTAATAATCAATATACTATTTCTTATCCTGAATTAGTTAGAACATTAACCATAACTTTCAATCCAGAATTTCCTTATAATATTACTGCTTGGGAAGAAACTTTTAGGAGTGGTTTTGGTTCTAATGCAAAACTCTTAACCACAAAAGCAACTAAATTAGTTTCTATTAAATCTCCGTATTGGAATAAAAACAAGAATAAAGATGAAGTTTTACGAAAAACTCTTCAACTTAATTAGATTGTAATTTTAACAACTACATTATCTTTGTTTCTTATAACTTATTAATCATGGAAGCATTTTTTCAAAACTATCGACCAGAAATAATAAATACTGCAATCCTATTTGGAATACTTTTTATTATAAATATAATTTTTAAAATTATTTTACGCCGAATTGGGAAGCGAAGTAATATAGTTGTTGCTCGTGTTAAACTTATTGAACGTTATGTCACAGTAGCATTGTTTCTTATTGGATTACTTATTGAATCTTTTATTTTAGGTATTGAAATTGAAGAGCTTGTTGTTTTATTCTCTTCGGTATTTGCAATTTTAGGAATTGCCTTATTCGCGATTTGGTCTATTTTAAGTAATATTACTTCTGGAATAATAATGTTCTTTTCCTTTCCTTATAAAGTTGGTGATAAAATAAAAATCCATGATAAAGACTTTCCTATAGAAGCTATTATTGAAGACATTAGAGCATTTCAGTTGCATTTACGTTTAGATAATGGCGATTTGGTTACATACCCAAATAATCTCATTTTACAAAAGGCAGTAACTCTAGTTCAAAAAGATGCATTTGACAAATAAAGGGAAACTCTGAAAATTTTGATGCGAAGGAGTTTTTAGAGTTTCCCTATAAAGTTGAAGCATTTTTTCTATAAGTTAAAGAAACATTAAAACGAGTACTAACACTATTTAACTTTTATATATTTGGCTTTTAGTAACCAAATTAAAAATGAAAAAACCATTACTTACCACTCTAATATTCTTTTTCAGTTTATTACCAATTCAAGCACAACAACCTAACAAACCAAACGCATCGGATATTTACGAATCGATTACTAAACTAAATTTTTTAGGCTCAGTATTATATGTTGCAGCTCATCCAGATGACGAAAATACACGACTAATTTCTTATATGTCTAATCATATAAAAGCTAGAACTGCTTATTTATCTATTACTCGTGGAGATGGTGGACAAAACCTAATTGGTCCAGAAATTAGAGAATTGTTAGGCGTTATTCGTACACAAGAATTGTTAGCAGCGCGTGGCATCGATGGTGGCGAGCAACTGTTTACAAGAGCAAACGATTTTGGTTATTCCAAACATCCTGATGAAACTTTAGCAATTTGGAATAAAGAGGAAATTTTAAGCGATGTAGTTTGGGCAATTAGAAAGTTTAAACCAGACGTAATTATTAATCGATTTACTGATAATGCTACTCGAGGAAATCATGGACATCATACAAGTTCTGCAATATTAAGTTTGGAAGCTTTTGATCTCGCTAACGATATTTCTGCATATCCTGATCAATTAAAACACACAAGCAAGTGGCAACCTAAAAGTATATTTTTTAATACGCATTGGTGGTTTTATGGAAGCCAAGAAAATTTTGAAAAAGTTGATAAAAGCGATATGATAAAGTTTGATATTGGTGTTTATTATCCTTTAAAAGGCTTATCAAATAACGAGTTAGCATCAATGGCAAGCAGTCAACATTTGTGTCAAGGCTTTGGTCGTATAACAACGCGAGGTTCTGATAACGAATATATTAAATTTTTAAAAGGTGAATTTCCTGAAGATAAAACCAATATTTTCTCAGGAATTGATACTTCTTGGAATCGAGTAAAAAACGGACAAGTTATAGGTGATATTTTATATAAGGTTGAAAAGAATTTTAATTTCAGAAATCCTTCTGTGCATCTTTCAGATTTAATGGAAGCTTTCAAACTAATTAAAAACATTGAAGATGACCATTGGAAAACCATTAAAACCAACGAAATAAAAGCTGTAATTGAAGCCTGTTTAGGATTGTATTTAGAAGTTTCAGCAAATACTTTCAGTGCTAGTAAAGGCAGTAATATTGTCTTAAATATTGAAGCATTAAACCGAAGCATCAAAGCCATTGAATTGACTTCATACTCTATTTCAGAAAGTACTTCTAAAACTCAAAAAAACAAATTATTAAAACCAAACGCAAAACTTAATATTAAAGACACGATTACATTATCTAATAATTTAAAAAATACTTCAGCATATTGGCTTAAAAGCAAAGGTACACTTGGAATGTACAAAGTTACAGACCAAAATTTAATTGGCTTACCAGAAACACCAAGAAGCTTATTTGTAGATTTCAATTTAAAGGTAAATAGCATTCCGATTACAATTACTAAAAATGTTGTATATCGCTATTCTA
>CAYRVY010000186.1:0-4925 GCA_964427695.1 uncultured Flavobacteriaceae bacterium | reverse complement strand
AAAAAATCTAACCCAAGTTATTTTAACTTACACAGATTTTAGGATAGTGTCATAAAAATTCAACTTTATTTAGTATAAGACTTATTTTATTTAGTGCGTTGTGGATGAGAATAGCAAGTTGCTCTACCATCGCGACAAAACGCAAATAATGTAATGCCTAATTCTTTGGCAAAATCAACAGCGAGAGAAGATGGCGCCGAAACTGCTGCTAAAAAAGGAATTTTTGCTTTAAAGCATTTGATGATTATTTCATAAGAAACTCTTCCGCTTACAGTTAATATTCTTGCGTTATCAAGATTTTTTGATAAAATAAGTTTCCCTATAACTTTGTCAACTGCATTATGTCTGCCAATATCTTCCATAGAGCATAATAGTTCTCCGTTAATATTAAAAACAGCAGCTGCGTGAGTTCCGCCAGACTGATGAAAATCAGACTGCATTGTGCTCATCTTTTCAAAAAGAGAGTTTATTAATGTGATATCTATTTTATCATCGTTATCTATGGTTTTTCCATTAAACGACATATCTCCAAGTTCAGTTCGGCCACAAATACCACAGGAAGAAACAGATAATAAAGTTCTACTGTTTGAATAGCCTTCACCCAATTCTTCCTTTGGAATTGATAACTCTACAACTGTTACAATACTATCATTATTATCTTTTTTTAGCTTTAATTCTGGAATATAACTCCGATTTTTTATAATGCCCTCAGTATGAAGCATGCCTCGAACCAGACTTTTATCATTTCCAGGGGTTCGCATCGTCACCATAAATGGCTTATTATTTATGTTAATTTGTAAAGCTTCCTCGATAGTAAGTGCATCTGCAATTTTAGTTGCTAAGCCCTTTTCAAACTTTTTGCCTTCGTAGTTTCGTGTTGCCATTTGTGTTTATGCTTTCAGTTTGTTTTAGTACTTTTATGTTTTTTTGTGTGTTGGCTTGAACGAATTGTAAATGTGTCTGGCTATATGCGTTGGCTATTCTGACTCATTTAATAATAGTTTTAATTCTTCTTTACTCGGCAATACTGTTTTGTATTTACTCGCAAATATCTGTTCACTATTCTTTGGTAATGTGTATCTCACAACCGCTTCACTTTTGTTTTGACATAGAATAATTCCGATAGTTTTGTTTTCGTCCTCTAGCCTAATTTCTCTATCATAGTAATTTACATACATCTGCATTTGTCCAATGTCCTGATGTTTTAATTCTCCAATTTTTAAGTCAATAAGTACAAAGCATGTAAGTATCCGATTGTAAAAAACTAAATCTATACGAAAATGTTTGTCGCCAAATGAAATTCGTTTTTGTCTTGCTACGAAAGTGAATCCAGTTCCTAGTTCAAGTAAAAAATGCTCTAACTTATCTATAATCCCTTGTTCCAAATCGCTTTCTGAATACGCAGATTTTTCAGGAAGTCCGATAAATTCTAAAATATAAGGGTCTTTAATTACGTCTTTTGGTTTTTCAATGACTAAACCTTTTTTAGAAAGTTTTCTAATTTCATCTTTATCTCTGCTTAAAACAAGTCTTGTGTATAATGCTGAATTATATTGTCTATCTAACTCTCTTACACTCCAATTGTTCTTTGTAGATTCTATTTCGTAGAATTTTCTTTCGTTTTCGTCATCAATCTGCATTAGTTTCAAATAGTGCGACCAACTTAATTTGAAATTAGCATATATTGCCTGTTGAATTTTAGATTTCGCAGACGGTGTTTGCGTTTTAGTTTCTAAATCCGCAGACAGTGTCTGCGTTTTTGAGTAGGTAAGGTAAAATCTTCTCATTTGCTCAACGTTTCGTAAAGAAAAGCCTTTTCCAAATTCATTTGTTAATGTTTCAGATAGACCTTTTAACACGCCTTTCCCATACTCAGCTCTGTCTTTGCCTTCTTGCTCTTCTTCAACAATCATTCTACCGATTTCAAAGTAGGTCTGGATCATTGTTAAATTGATATACCTTACGACTTGTTGTCTAGCAGAATGAAGTAATTCAATTGCTCGCTTAAAGAAATCTGTATTTTGGAGTTTATTTGTCATAATTATTCAGCAAAAGCTAGTTTTTCAATGTGATAATTTTCATAGAGTAAAAAACTAGAATATGGTTTAATCATATTTGATATAAATTCATCAATTTCTATAGGCTTCAACTTTTCATCATCATTTCTCATTTTTTGTAGGATGCTAAAAAGAAACAATGAATGTAAATAAACGGATAGAAAATACTTGTCTTTGATAAAGTTGATTTCCTTTTCAGTATTAATTCTATTTTTTGAAATAAAATTTAGAAGAACGAATGAATCCATATTAACAACAATTCCAGCTACAATCATATCGCTTTCTTCATCATTATCTGTAATTACTTTAACAATATCATAACCAGTCCATTGTAGGCTTTCATCTGCCCATGTTAAGTCATCCTCTTTTAGTTTCTCTTTAAAAGCTTTTCTTGGCGTTGGTAGGTTTGGAAAAGTTTCTGACGGAGATTCTTTCTTAGTCTTTGGTTTGTCAATTTTATCGTCAACTATTACAGTGAAAATACACTCAAATTCTTGCCCAGGAGCACTTAGTTTTGCTCTAACTTCAACTTCATTACCAACTTTTGCCCTTTCATTTGGTTTTATAAGTAACTTGATTGTTCCATCTATTGGTCCTTCTCTATTGATTGTTAAAATATCTGTCACATCATCTGGAAAAAGGTTTGGGGTAGGATTTACAAGCTTATCTGTTTTGTTTCTTTTTTGAAGAACCTGTATTTCAAACTTCCCTTTTTCTACAGGTCTAAATAAATAATCATCTTCAACATCTGTCTCAATAGTTGCTTTCCCTGCTAAATCTAATGGAATAGTCTTATAAACTTTTCCATTCTTGTCTTTTTTCAGATTTAAGTTAAATATTGAAGGGAATCGATTTAGTTTTTTTTGTTTAGTCTTTTTTTGTTTATGATTATTTGAATTTATTTTATTTCCTGCAGATTTTAAAAAGTCCAATGAGCCATTCTTTTTTAGAAGATTAACGACATCTTTATCAACAGGGAGTTTTGATAGGAATTTTTCTATCAAATCTTTATCTGATTTAGAATCTCTGAGCAGAGAATTCTTTCGTTCATTATTTAGTCGCCTTAATTCGCTACTCTTCTTTAATAATCCGATAACTTCATCTAATAGATGTTCCGTTTTTGGGCATTGTTTTAAATGGGTTCTATTAGACATGAATAAGTCTTGACGTATTTCAGTTGGGATATTTGTACAGTCAACATGAATTAGCATAGATGTTTTTAGTAATGAGAATCCGAGATTTTGAGAAATGAAAGATTGTCCTTCAGATGCATGAACTTGTCCGTTTTGAGTGAAAATAATAGATTTGTTTTTGATAAATTCTCTGTGGTCAACATCTGAATTGAATATAATAACTTGAATATTAATATCACCAAGTCCAGATTCTTTTGGAATAGTAAAATCTATAGTCCTGTTTACCTTATCTCTACTGTCAATTGTAATTCTAGTTCGGTTTCCAAGAACTGGCTTGTTAGGAGTTTTTCCTCTGTAATCACGTTTTTCGTACACGCTTATCGGCAGAGGTAAGTGATACATATATTGATTTAAATCTCTCCACAAATCTAAAGTTACATCTGAACGAGAGCCTCTGGGCAGTTGGTATGAATATAATTTGACAATACTTCCAGATATGAATTCTCTTTTGTAGAGACCTAAATCAATTTCTTTTATGCTAAATGAAGCAATTTCTTTGTTAGGGAAGAAATATTCATAATAAGTAGTTCTAACATTTGTTTCAATTTCTTCTTTTGATAAAGGATGTCTTCTTACAAGTGTAAACCCAAAATCACTTTCTTTTCCATTATTAAGTTTGATATTTCTTTTAGATGCAATTAATTGATACTTTTTATCGCCACAAAATACAACTGCTCCTGTTGAACCCATATTGTATTTTCCTTGTACAAAATGGATACTTGTTTTGTTGTTTTTTTGCAAAGACAAAAAAGTATCTTCAAACTCTTCAGGAATCTGTCCCTCTCCAGCATCATAAATAGTAATACATGGTTGTGTTTTGTCACCAGTTGCAATGATTTGAATATTTTCAGCTAATTCTCTTCTTTCTTTATTTGTAAGTTCACCGATTTCTCCACCCTTCACATTGTAGAATTTCTCCACTGCTTCATTCATGGATTTAGGAGCATCTTGGGATTTAGGATCAATTCCATGAATTTTACAATCTTTAATTAATGTTGCATCAATCGAGTTTGTGATTTTCTCAATCAATGCAGGTACTGGATGGTATTGTTGACTTTCAAAAGTTCCAAAATTCCCTTTAGTTCCTCCGTAAGGTTTCCAATTATTAGTATCACTAAATAATTTGTTAGAATTAACAATTTTATTAATCTCATCTTCTGAATCAGCATTGAATAGTTGCCAAAATAATTTTTCCATAGTCTTAGAAGTTAAAGCTGTCAGTATTTTTGTTTAAGGTTTTTTTATACAACGTTTCCATTGTTCTTAATTCATCTTTAATCGCTTTTATCATTTTTTGAACATCATTTTCCGTGTATTCGTAATTATTTGTATTAGAACAGTTCGAAAGACTTCTGATGCCAGACAAGAGATTGTCAACTCTTTTTGATGCAACCCTCTTAAAACGTTCTTTTTTTAGTTTAGAATTATTCATTTGTAATGAAAATTAATTAAAATAATAATACAAATGTAAATAAAAAACTATATAATATAATATATAGTATATATATATTTATAATAGTATTTATTTAGTGTAGCGAAATGGAGCTCTTATATTTTTTTAGCATTGGAATTGAGTGACAAGGGGAAATAAATGTGTATAACAATCCTTTTAACAAATTTATCTCAAACTCAATCACACTTCAATCTTAACTCGTGTTCCGCTAAAATCGGCATT
>CAYRVY010000185.1:0-4930 GCA_964427695.1 uncultured Flavobacteriaceae bacterium | reverse complement strand
ATATTTGCATTAGGTGATAATTTAAATAGTATATCGACATTATTTATTGCGGGATTACCATGCAATACTGCAATATTACATCCATCCGTGATAAACGGAGGGCATGGACCCCATTTTAAATCTATGTCATCAGCTGTTTTTACTACCGATAATTCAGTTTTGTTATTCTCCATATTTTGTGCAAACATTGTATATCCAAAAAAGAAGATTGAAATAAATAAAGCGAACGTTAAATCAGTTAATAAATGCTTAAGTTTCATAAGTTGTTGAATTTTAAATAATGATATTTTTAATTATTATGACTGTAACACTTTTGGTTTAATATTCTGATTTACTTATTCATTCTTTTTCAAAGGCGAATGATGTTCGTGAACCATTTTCCACCCACTGTCCGTTTTTACGAATAATAGTGTGATTTGGTCATTAACTACAACAAGATCTTCTCCAAATTTTAAATGAAAATCAGAATGAAAGGTTAAATTGGCGACATCACCATAAACAGCAATTTGTAAATCTTTCGCATCGAACTTTATTACTTCGGTTACAGACCCAAAAACACTTCGTTCGTGAGTTTCGTTTGCTTCACCACCATTTCTTGGTTCACCATTTTTAAATTCGGTAAACTTTGGACCATAGGCGTGAAAAGAAATTAGTTTATCTATATCACCATCTTTAATACTTTGTGCAATTGCACCAAAGGTTTCCATTACTTCTTGTTTTGCTTCTAGAAACTCATCATTTACTAAATCAATTTTAACTTCTTCTACTTCTACTTTTTGTTCTTGTTGTTTGCATCCTGTGATTATAATTCCAAAAACCATAATCAATGCTAATGTCAATTTTGTCTTCATAATTTTATATTTAATTGGTTGTTTGATGTTCAGTAATTGATTCTTTTTTATTCACTTGGTTTAATATTCTGATTTACATGAAAGAAATTATCAGGGTCGTACTTCGCTTTAATCTTGGTCAACCGATTATAATTATGTTTATAACTTGCTTGAACACGTTCTTGTCCTTCATCCATCATAAAATTTGAATAGGCTCCACCAGATGAATACGGATGCAATGCGTTGTAATAATCTTTACACCACGTTGTAATTTTTTCGGCATTAGCAGGACTTGGATCAACTCCTACTATAACTCCGGCATAATTTGCATCGCGATATGCCCAAGGAGTTTCTTCTTCTCCAACTCTACTTGCTGCCCCGCTAATTGGGTACAAATGCATTTGCGAAAGTGGCGTTGGAATCTTTGAGCCAAATTTTAAATGTTGCTCTCTAATTTCCGGCCCTAATTCTTTAAAGAAATCTGCTCTCCAATACCATTGCATTCCTGGAGGAAATAAGCCATCAAATAATGTTTGAATAGATGGATATGGCATCTCACCTACATGTTCAAATATAGGTTCTAAGTCCCGCACTGGTTGAAACAATTCATCAAACTTATCTGGATCTCCCGTATAACACCAAACAATTCCACAAAATTGTTTACCATGTAAAAAATCAGGAAATGGTGGTCCTGGGATAATCATTGTTGCTATAAAGCCATTTAAATCGTCAGGTGCATTCAAGAAAAACTCATGATACCATTCCATAATTTCTTCGGTTTTCTCTATTGGCCATAATGTTGGACCACCGATAACGGTTTTTACAGGATGCGCTTGAAATTTAAAAGAAGTTATAATTCCAAAGTTTCCACCACCACCACGAATCGCCCAAAATAAATCTATATTTTGGTCTTTACTAACCGTTACAAAAGAGCCATTAGCCAAGACCATATCTGCCTCTAATAAATTATCAATGGTCAATCCATATTTACGTGATAAATGACCAACACCACCACCAAGTGTTAAACCTCCGACACCTGTTGTAGAAATAATTCCTGCAGGAACAGCCAATCCAAAAGGGTGGGTAGCATGATCTACTTCTCCCCAAAGATTTCCTCCACCAACTCTAACGGTGTTATTAGCGGTATCAACTCGTACAAATTTTATTCCAGACAAATCGATTACCAGCCCATCATCACAAATCCCAAGACCACCTCCATTATGGCCTCCACCTCTAACGGCTACTAATAGATTGTTTTCTCTGCCAAAATTTACGGTTGCAATAACATCGGCAACATCAACACATTTTACAAGCATTCCAGGAAATTTATTGATCATTCCATTATATACTTTACGCTCTTCACCATAGTTGGGATCGGTTGGTAAAGTCACTTTTCCTCTAATACTTGCAACAAATTTTTCGATTGTTGAAGCGTCTAAATCTTTTAATAATGTTAGCATAAGATTTTGGTTTTTAGATTAGTTTCCTCAAAATTAGGAAGCTAAATAAAAACAAACAGGCACAATTAGTTCAAAGAATGTCACATTTGAACCATTACATATTTATAGAATCAAAAATTTAATTAATATGTTGTTCTGTATACTTAGAGGGAAGAATTCCGAATTTTTCATGAAAACATCTTGTAAAATATGCTGGGCTATTGAAACCGACTTCAAACGCTATTTCAGAGATATTGCTGAGTCTCCTATGAAATAAATTCAATGACTTATTTAATTTAATATCCTTAATAAAATTGTTCGGAGATTTATTTGTAAGAGATTTCAATTTCCTATATAATTGAGATTTGCTATACCCTAACTCAATACTTAAATCTTCAACTTTTATATTTGGATTACTCCATATATTTTCAACATAATTCATAAGTTGTGTTAGAAATTTTTCTTCAAATGGTTCTAGTGTTCTTATGAGTTTCTTGTCTATAATAGAGTTTTTGTTTTCTATTCTGAATAAATTATTTACCTCATTTGAAATAACTATCTCTCCATCCACAACTTCTGACATTCTAGAAGTTAATACTATTACTTCTTCAAAAATAGTATCCTTCGAAGTAACAGGCGTACCTGATCCGATGGCTATATTTAAAAATCTATTCGGTTTATCAAATTTTGGTATTATAAATTTAATATCTGATTGTATATTTAAGGCACTAAAAATCGCATCTGATATAGATTTAAATGAAACCAAATAACTACAATCATTTTGCTTTATAATATGTCCTTTAAACCTTTTTAAAGTTTTCAAAACAATACTATGATATTTTTGTTTAAAAACACTTAATTGGTTTGCTTCAATCCTATTGAAATAACTATTCGTTTCAACTACCATAATTACTCTAAAGGCCGAATCATCAATTATATTCATATCAGTACCCGAAGTATTCAAAGGATCTTGCATTCTTCCTAAAAAAGATTCCACTAACTTCTCATCAACTTCAATAATATTAAAGGGTACTTCCCCATGCGCATGATAATGCATTTTTTGAATTGCTTCCATATTTGGTGCTTCAATAAGACAAAATGCGTGATGTCTTTTATCATCACACCAATAAGTAATACCTTTGCACCCATACAAGTGTTCAACTTTTAAATCTTCTTGATGCATTTGTGCTACATGGACTGAAGTTATTTCTTTGGGAATATCGTGACGATCCATGTAAATTGGCATATTGTTTTTTCTACAATTTAGTGATTTTTTTGAATTTAATAAAACAACAATTATATCCCAATGTATTTATACAACATAATGTTATACATTGTTGGGTATTAGAAACAAAAAAATCATCAGCAAATA
The DNA here is from genome assembly GCA_964427695.1 of uncultured Flavobacteriaceae bacterium. Taxonomy (GTDB): domain Bacteria; phylum Bacteroidota; class Bacteroidia; order Flavobacteriales; family Flavobacteriaceae; genus PRS1. The sequence continues at coordinate 1,289 of CAYRVY010000185.1, read as the reverse complement.
GCTGATGATTTTTCATATTATAAAAGAGTCAAATAATACTCGATAAATAAATTATTCTGCTGTTTCTGGACTAATAATTGTCCCAACACTGTTTACTGCATTTGCAGGGAAACCACCTTTTTTAGCATGCTCACGAACCATTTCTACATTTGGAGCAAGGTAAACACAGTACATTTTATCTCCAGTCACATAACTGTGTAACCACTGAATGTCAGACCCCATTTCTTTCAACACACCGCAAGACGTTTGTGAGGCACCTTTTAAATCTTCGGCAGACCAATCTCCAAGTGCAGGGATTTCTCGTTCTATAACATACATATTCATGTTTTCAGCTAAGGCTTCAGGTCTCACCATTGCCAATGCAGTATTTTCTGCCTCAAGCTTTTCTATTTGTGACTGTAAATCTGCTACTAAAGCATCGTCATTATTTTCTTTTGTGTTATCAGCACAATTCGTAAATGTTAATGTCAGAACAACAATTGTTAAGGTTTTTAATATTTTCATAATGTTTAGTTGTTTGTTAAAAAATGATTTAAAGTTTTTGCATTGTAAATGTATTAGTAAGAAATAAGAAAAGATTCTACATTTAATTCAAAAAACTACAATTTTAAACCATTTTTAGAAGACTAACAGAAAAGGGATTAATTTATATGCTGCTGCAAATATTTTGATGGAAGGATTTTATATTTATCAAAAAAACATTTAGAAAAATATGCTTGACTATTAAATCCTGCTTCAAAAGCAATTTCAGAGATGTTGCCTTTTTGTTCATGTAGTAAATTAAGTGCTCTATGTAATTTAAACTCTCGCATAAAGTTATTAGCAGATTTACCAGTTAAGTTCACTAATTTTCGATACAATTGAGATTTACTAAAACCTAACTCTTTACTAAAATCATTAACATTAAATGATGGATTATCCCAAACTTTTTCAACAAAATCCATTAAAAGTGTTAAGAATTCTTCTTCAGAAGGTTTTAAAGTTCTTATACGTTCTTTATTAATAAAAGAATTTCTGTTTTCACTTTCATAAAGGCTTTTTACTTGAGAAGAAATAACAACTTGACTATTAACAACTTCACACATTCGAGTTGCTAATGTTACAGCTTCTTCAAATAGATTTTCTTTTTTTGTTACAGGTGTTCCTGAGCCTAAACCAATTTTAAGACGTCGATTTTTGCTGTCGAATTTAGGTGTGATATATTTAAAATTTGATTGAATTTTTAGCGCACAAACAATAGCATTTGTTACAGACTTAAAAGAAACTAAATAGTAATTATTATCTTGTTT